>JAUVSX010000270.1 GCA_030596915.1 Chloroflexota bacterium
AGTCCTGTGCCGCATCGTGCCGGCTCGAGGGACGTGGCTCCATACCATCCGTGGGTGGAATCTCATCCCGCACAGCAGCCGGAGGCAGGGTCTGCAGAAACTCGTCCGCGTCACGGCGAGCCAACAGCGCGCTCGTGCGGCTGTCGTACTTGCCTATCGTGTAGGTGCGGTCCTCCAGGAGCAACCGTAGATACCATGTGTCCGAGGCCCGCTCGCGGTCGTCGCCGGCGATCCGTTGCAGATCGAGCCCGGTGATTTCGGATCCGGAGTACTGCCGCTGGCGCACGCGCAGGCCGAGAACGGAGTTTGTGACGCGTATGAGCGCCGCGGGGCTAATCAGTGCGATGTGCAGCCGGAGCGCGAACAGTGCCAGACCCGCCAAGATGAGCGGGATGGCGAACACCAACAGCCATTCATCGCCCCGTATCGCCGCGATAGGCAGCAAGACGATGCCTCCGACGCCCAACAACACCCATCCGACCATCCTGGCCCAGATCGGTGTCGCCGCGTAGATGACGGTCTCGGTCTCTTCAGCCATTTCCAGTGCGATAGCCTGAGTTCGATAGCAGACGGGCTGCATTGTACCCCACCGCGAACGCAGCGCAATCGCCCAACGCAAAGACGCGATGAGGGCAAGGGCGCCGAGCCAGTAGTGGCTAGCCTCCGTGCCATTGCGCGCCTCTGCGCCTCCGCGTTGAGCCATTGGCTATCGCGCTCATCATGTTTCCGGTACAATCGGCTGGCCTGCCGGCACGAATGCCGAGACTACAGGCGCGAGAGCGATAGAGACTGGCGGAGGTCTAGGCAATGATTGAGACACCCTCCTTTGATGAACTCCTATCCCGACTGGACCAACTGCTGGCGCCTTGCCTGGCGCAGGACTGGCCGAACCTGCCGACTGAGCGGGTTGAGGGCGTCTACATATACGGACGCGATGGGCGGCGCTACCTTGACTTCCTGTCCGGCTTCGGCGCCTGCAATGCGGGGCACAACCACCCGCGCGTCGTCGCGGCAGCTCGCGAGCAGATGGCGCGCATGGTACACGCGCCTGTGGGCGTGCTGGCTCACGAACCGCTTCTGCGACTGGCCTGGGAGCTGGGCCAGATCACCCCGGGCGCCGCTGACATGTTCTTCTTCGGGAGTAGCGGCGCCGAAGCAGTGGAGGGCGCGATCAAGCTGGCACGCTACGTGACGGGTCGGCCGGCCATCATCGGCTTCCTGGGCAGTTTCCACGGGCGCACGATGGGGGTCGCGTCGCTAACCACGTCGAAGGTGACGTATCGCGATGGCCACGGGCCTTTCGTCCCCGACGTGCACTTCGCCCGCTTTCCCTACCCTTACCGCTCCTCCGCCCCGGACGCGGAGGCCTGTGCCGAGGAGGCGCTGGAGGACATTGAGCGGCTGTTCGAGCACGTCGTCGCTCCGCGGGACGTCGCCGCCATCATTCTGGAGCCGATCCAGGGCGAGGGTGGGTACGTGATCCCGCCGCGCAGTTGGCTCCGCGCGCTGCGCGCGATCTGCGACGAGCACGGCATCTTGCTGGTCTTTGACGAAGTGCAGACTGGTTTTGGCCGCACCGGCGAGTGGTTCGCGGCGCAGGCGCTGGGTGTGGAGCCCGATGTGGTCTGCCTGGCGAAAGGCATCGCAAACGGCTTCCCGCTGGGGGCGACGGCGGCGCGGCAGGAGCTGATGAGTCAGTGGGGCGCGGCCTCCCACGGCACAACCTACGGCGGCAACCCCATCGCATGCGCAGCCAGCCTGGCCACGCTCCAGGTGATCCGCGAGGAGAACCTGATGGAGAACGCCAAGGTGCAGGGCGCCTACATGCTTGAGGTGCTGGAGGAGCTGCAGGCCGAGACACGCATCATCGGCGACGTCCGGGGCATCGGGCTGATGATTGCCGCCGAGGTCGTGAGGCCCGGCACGAAGGAGCCGAACACCGAGGCTGTGCAGCGGATCAAAGAGCGGGCGCTGGAAGGGGGCATGCTATTCTACCCCTGCGGGCACTGGTCTCAGACCATCCGCCTGATCCCGCCGCTGACGATTGACCGCGCCCAGGTCGATGAGGGGATGGATATCCTGCGGCGGGCCGTCCTGGCGGAGGCGACGTAAGCGAATGAGCGAATGAACGAATCAGCGAATCAGCGAATGAGCGAAAGCACAGGACTGGCAGTCCTTCGGCGGCGCTTTGCGAAGCGTTGGAGGCAGCTCATGACCAGGGGCGCCGCAGCCTGCTGATCCTGAACGAGGACTGCCAGTCCTATTGGCCAGCGGACGGCCAACGTCGCTTGCGGCGCACGCAACCTGGTCACCCAATCACCCAATCACCCAATAACCCAATCACCCAGTCACCCAATAACCGAGTTGCCCATTCTCTTGCGGAGGTCTGACTTATGCTCGACATACTGATCAAAGGCGGCACTGTTATCGACGGCACGGGCGGGGCGCCCCTTGAGGCCGATGTGGGCGTCGCGGACGGGCGGATTGCCATCGTCGTGGCTGACGTAGCGCAGGAGGCAGCCCGGACGATTGATGCGCAGGGCCTCCACCTGGCTCCCGGCTTCATTGACCCCCATTCGCATTCCGACCTGACGCTGCTCGTTGACCCCCGGGCACAGAGCAAGATTCGCCAGGGCGTGACGACGGAGGTCATCGGCAACTGCGGGTTCTCCCCAGCACCGCTGCTGGGCGCGGCTGTGGATGAGGTGCGCGCCCGGACCGACCTACTCGGCCTGGAGATGACCTGGGCGGACTTCGGCGGATACGTCGACCGCCTGCGCAGCCCGGGCGCCGCCGTCAACGTTGTGCCGCTGGTTGGGCACAACACGGTGCGCGGCGCGGTGCTGGGGTATTGTGACGTACAGCCCGATCCCGCTCAGATGACCGCGATGCAAGACCTCGTCGGGGAGGCGATGGCGCAAGGGGCGCGCGGTTTGTCCACCGGCCTCTTCTACCCGCCCGGCCACTACGCTCGCACGGACGAGGTCGTAGAACTCGCGCGCGTCGCGGCGCGCTACGGCGGCGCCTATTTCAGCCACATCCGCAGCGAGAGCGATAGGGGGCTCGCGGCCGTGGCGGAGGCCATTGAGATCGGCCAGAAGGCTGAGATCGGTGTGCAGATTGCGCATTTGAAGCTGGCCGGGTACCGGAATTGGTCCAAGATCGATGGGCTTGTCGCGATGCTCGATGATACCGTTCGCACAGGCGTGCGCGTGGGCGCGGACCAGTATCCCTACCACGCCAGCAGTTGCTGGCTGGCGGCGATGCTGCCCTATTGGGCCCAGGGCGGGGGCGCCAAGGCGATTGCAGAGAGGCTGCGTGACCCTGGCGTGCGCGCTCAGCTCCGCCTGGATTGGAAGGAGAACCGCGCGGAGTGGGAGAACCGCAGGGGCGTGCGCGCGTGGAGCGAGGTCGTCATCAGTGAGTTTGATGCTCGTCCCGAGGTGCTGGGTCGTTCGATCGCCGAGATATCCGAGGCGGAGGGGAAGGACCCTCTCGATGCGGCCTTCGACCTGATCGCCGCCAGTGCGGGGCAGGTGGGGGCCGTCTGGTAGGGTCAGGCGGAGGAGGTTGGGCGCACCCGGACGCGCCACCCCATCGTCGTCGGGGGCAGCGACGGCTATGCGTTGAGACCCGAGGGCGTGCTAGGCAAGCGGAAGTGCCATCCTCGCAGTTACGGCACCTTCCCCCGCGTGCTGGGCAAGTACGTGCGCGAGGAGGGCGTGCTCACGCTCGAGGAGGCGGTGCGGAAGATGTCGGGGCTCCCTGCTGAGCGGTTTGGCCTGGCAGACCGAGGCGTGATCCGCGAGGGGGCCTGGGCCGATCTGGTGCTGTTCGATGCTAACACGGTCATCGACCGGGCGACGTTCGGCGACCCGCATCAGTATCCCGCTGGCATCCCCTACGTGATCGTGAATGGACAGGTGGTGATCGACGGAGGCGAGCATACCGGCGCTCTACCGGGGCGCGTGCTCTAGGCCGCTGGGGAGGAAACGCGAGTGAGGATCGAGGTTAACTGCGACTACATCCGGCGCAACGCGGCGGCACTCGTCGAACTCTGTGGCGGGTACGGCATCGAGGTCGTGGGCGTGACGAAGGCCTGCTGCGGTCATCCCGAGGTGGGGAGAGCGATGCTCGCTGGCGGCGTGCGCGTGCTTGGCGAATCGCGCCTCGCTCACGTGCGCCGGCTGCGCAGCGGTGGGATCGATGCGGATGTGATGCTTCTGCGCATGCCGGCGTTGAGTGAGGTTGCCGAGGTCGTCGCCCTCACGCAAGTGAGCCTGAACTCCGAGGTCGAGACGGTGCGGGCGCTGTCACGCGCGGCGCAGGCGCGCGGCCTGACTCACCAGGTGATCCTGATGGTCGAGACGGGCGACCGCCGCGAGGGTGTGATGCCTGAGGACGCGGTCGAGGCGGCGCGACAGATGCAGGGCTTGCCGGGTATCGACCTTGCTGGGGTTGGGACAAACGTGGCCTGCATCGGCGGCGTGTTGCCAACGCGGGAGAACGTACAGCAGCTCGTCGACGTGGCGGAATCGATCGAGCGTGTCCTTACCATCCGGCTCCGGGTTGTGTCGGGCGGGCATACCTCGAATCTCGATGTTCTGCTGCGCGGCGAGATGCCCGCGCGAGTGAACCAGTTGCGTGTCGGCGAGGCGATCCTGCAAGGGGTGAACAGCACAACCTACAACGCGCTGCCCCTGCCGCACCAGGACACCTTCAACGTCGTCGCGGAGGTGATCGAGATTCAGACGAAGCCTTCGCTGCCCGAGGGCACGATCGCGACCGACGCCTTCGGGCGGGTGCCGCATTGGGAGGACCTGGGCCCGCGCCGTCGAGCGATCCTGGCGGTAGGTGAGCAGGATATGTACATCGCCGGGCTGCGGCCCCGGCGGTCGGGTGTGACAATCGTCGGGGCAAGCGCGGATCACCTGGTGGTCGATGTGACCGAGGCCGACCCGCCGGTGCGCCTGGGTGAGGAGCTGGCGTTCGACCCGATCTACGCCGCGTTCGCGACGGCAATGGCGAGGTGCGGCGCGGAGAAGGTGATGGTGGGCGCGCGGACGTAGGCGCGGACCCACGTGTCCGCCCCCTGGGAGACACGACACTGAAGTACGATCCGCAGAAACACCACCGCCGGTCGATTCGGCTCAAGGGGTACGATTACGCCCTGCCGGGCGAGTATTTCGTCACGATCGTCTGTCAGGGCCGCCGC
>JAUVSX010000090.1 GCA_030596915.1 Chloroflexota bacterium
ACCGAGCACCAGCATCCAGTCGACGAACGCGCCATTCCGCACGCTGTGTTCACCCATCCCGAGATTGCATCCGTCGGCATGTCGCAGGCAGAGGCCATGAAGAACCACGATGTGCTCGTTGGAAGGAAGAGGTACTATGACACTGCGAAGGGCTTCGCGCTGGGAGAAGAAGAAGGTTTCGTGAAGGTTGTCGTCGAGGCGCAGACGGGGCGGATTCTGGGCGCGCACGCCATCGGCCCGCAGGCCTCTGTCTTGGTCCAGCATCTGGTCTACCTGATGAACACTGATGATCAATCCTACGTACCGCTAGCCAGAGCTCAGACAATCCACCCTGCCCTGAGCGAGGTCATCGTCGGGGCCGTCGGCAATCTCCAACCCGTTGGACACCAGAAACATGAGCATCACGCCTAGCCTCAGTCCTGTATCGTCTGAAGCCCGCCGACTTCCGCCGCAGGCCGACATGCTGTTGCTGGCCGGCGACGTCGGAGGGACTAAGACCAGCCTCGGCCTCTTCTCGACCGAGGCTGGTCCGCGGAGGCCCTTGAGGACGGCAACGTACGCCAGCGGCGACTATCCGAGCCTCGAGGCCGTCGCTCGCCAGTTCCTCTCGGACACTGATGCGGATGTCAGCTGCGCCAGCTTTGGCGTCGCGGGTCCGGTCGTGGCCGGGAGCTCTAGGATCACCAACCTGCCCTGGCTGGTGGAGGCGGACCATCTGGGAGCGTCACTGGGCGCAGGCGAGGTCTCGCTCCTCAATGACCTCCAGGCGATCGCCCACGCGATCCCGTGGCTCGATTCGCGTGACTTGTACCCCCTGAATGAGGGCCAGCCGGATCCCACGGGTGCGGTCGCCATCCTCGCGCCAGGCACGGGCTTAGGTGCGGCCTTCATCACAACCGACGGATTGCACTCTGCCGTCCACGCTTCTGAGGGCGGGCACGCCGACTTCGCCCCGTCCAATCCCCTTGAGGTTGACCTCGTCCGGTTCCTTCAATCGAGGCACGGGCACGTCAGCTGCGAGCGGGTCTGTTCTGGGAGGGGAATCCCCAACATCTATGCCTTCTTCAAGGACACCGGGCGGCACGAGGAGCCGCAGTGGCTGGCCGACCGGCTTGCGGAGGCAAGCGACCCAACCCCCGTGATCGCCGCTGCGGCGTTGGAGGACGGCAGCCGATGCCCGATATGCGTCGCAACGCTCGACGCCTTCGTCGGCATTCTCGGTTCTGCTGCGGGCAATCTTGCCCTCACGGTGTTGGCCACCGGCGGCGTGTACCTGGGCGGCGGCATACCTCGGCGCATTCTGACTGCACTCGAGCGGCCCGAGTTCTTGCGGGCATTCGGAAGCAAGGGGCGTATGTCGCCGTTGCTGGCGCGCGTGCCCGTGCACGTGATCACTAACCCCGACGTCGCGCTTATTGGTGCGGCCTGCTACGGCCTGCAACGCACGCGGGTGAGCCACGGTAGAGAGAACCCCGCGAATGTTTGAGACAGAGGACGGCACTCATGTTCCCGCCGTGACGGCCGCCCAGATGCGAGAGGTGGACCGGGTTACAGCAGAGGATTTCGGCCTGGGCATCCTGCAGATGATGGAGAACGCCGGGCGAAACCTGGCAATCAGCGCCATTGACTTGGCCGGGCCGGAGACGACCGCGTACACTGTGCTTGCGGGCGGCGGTGGGAACGGCGGCGGAGGCCTCTGCTGTGCGCGGCATCTGCTCAACCGCGGTTTGTCGGTGGCGGTTGTTCTGGACAGACGCTCCGACGCTCTTGTTGGCGCCGCTCAGGTCCAGTACCGTGTGCTGCGTGCGTCCGGGCTCGAGGAAGCATCGCGTGACCAGATACCTGAGCTGCTCGGCGGTTCGCGCATCGTCATCGACGCGTTGATAGGGTACAGCTTGCGCGGCGCGCCACGCGGGAGAGCAGCGGAGCTGATCACGATGTGCAACGAGGCCGCGAGGTCGGTCCTTTCCCTGGACGTGCCCTCAGGGATGGACGCCACGAGTGGCGAGGCGCCCGGCGTCGTTGTGCGGGCGGACCGAACGGTGACCCTCGCACTACCCAAGACTGGACTGCGAGGGCTTGCCTCGGAGCTCTTTCTGGCCGACATCGGGATTCCACCACAGGTGTTTGAGTGCATCGGTCTGCCGTACGTTCCCCTATTTGGCACGGGCTACTATGTGCGCCTGCTCCCCGCGCCAGCCGCGAGGACCTTACCGCAGTGATAACTGCCCTGCCACCAGCGTCTGGTGCCTGTTCTGCTAGCACGTCCGCTCGGGGAGTGTGTTGCGATGTCCGAACCACAACGGATTCATGCCAGTCTGGGCAGCTACCAGCGCGCCGCTGACGCTGCTCTCGCCGCGACGAGCGAGTCCGCCGTGATGGCACGTATTTGGGCGCGTGACCATACGGTGTGGAAGCCTGAGCCGGCTGAGATCACAAACCGGCTGGGCTGGCTCACCACCGCTAGTGCGATGGCCCAGGTCGTCCCGTCACTGACCGAACTAGTCGGTGACTTGCAGGCTGATGGGTATACCGACGCCCTTGTGCTCGGAATGGGAGGCTCAAGCCTCGCGCCCGAGGTCCTTGAGAGGACCTTCGGCGTGCGGCACGGCTACCTCGACCTTCGTGTACTCGACAGCACGGACCCGGCCGCCGTACTCGGCCACGCTGACCGGCTTGACCCTTCGCGGACGCTCTTCCTGGTCTCTACTAAGTCAGGCGGCACGGTCGAGACCCTGTCCTTCTTCAAGTTCTTCTACAACTGGGTCGCCGCGGGGTTGGGGGCGGACAGGGCAGGAGAGCACTTCGTGGCCATCACTGACCCAGGTAGTGCTCTGGCCGAGATCGCGCGGCGCTATCGATTCCGCGCCGCGCTGATCAACGATCCGAACATCGGCGGCCGCTACTCAGCTCTGTCGCACTTTGGTCTGCTTCCCGCAGCGCTTATCGGCGTCGACGTCCCCCGGCTCCTGGGCCAAGGGATGGCCGCTATGCACGAGAGCGGCCCCCAGGTTGCTCCGGGGGACAGCCCCGCGGCTCAACTTGGCGCCATCCTCGGAGCGCTGGCAATCGCAGGGAGGGACAAGGCGACGTTCGTCATCTCAGGAGCTGTCGAGAGCTTCGGCGACTGGGTCGAGCAGCTCATCGCTGAGAGCACGGGCAAGGACGGCCGAGGGATCGTGCCTGTTGTAGGCGAGCCTGTGGGTCCACCGACGGTCTACGGCGACGATCGCCTTTTTGTCCATCTGCGGATGGACGGTGACGAGTCGCAGGACCGATCGGTGGCAGCGTTTGAGAAGGCTGGGCACCCTGTGGTGCGCATTCACTTGCGCGACACCTACGACCTGGGACGCCAGTTCTTCTTGTGGGAGCTGGCCGTCGCTGTGGCCGGGCACGTTCTTGCGATCAACCCCTTCGACCAGCCCAACGTGGAGGCTGCCAAGGTGCAGGCGCGCCGCATGGTGGCGGAGTACGCTGCCTCCGGCAAGCTTCCGATCGTCGAGGCCGCGCCGTTGAGCACGGGAGTGTTTGCGGCATTTCTCGCCCAGGCTCGCGCTGGGGACTACGTCACGCTGCAGGCCTACGTCCGTCCCACGGAGCAGACAAGTCGGGCTTTGGCGCAGCTTCGCTGCCAGGTTCGGGGCGAGACCCGGCTCGCAACGACGGTTGGCTACGGGCCGCGCTTCCTTCACTCGACTGGGCAGCTTCACAAGGGTGATGCTGGCAACGGCCTTTTCATCCAGCTCACGGCGGACGACGCGCAGAACGTCCCGATTCCCGACGAGGCCGGGGAAGCAGCATCATCAATGATGTTTGGCGTGTTGAAAGAGGCCCAGGCATTGGGCGACAGACAGGCCCTGATTGACGCAGGTCGGCGCGTGATCCGCTTCGATTTGGGAAACGATGTGGTTGCCGGAATCGCGCGCCTGACGACATAGACCTGCCGATTGCCGCGTCCGCGTGCGCGTCGCGCCGCTCTGCGGATGAAGCGGGGTCGTTGCCGGCGGGCGGCGCGAATCTCAGTACTGAGGAGTGGGTCATCTGGCTTCGAATGTGCAGCGTCACAAGGAGAAGGCTGCCTGGTTCGCGGTCGACTTCGTCCAGCCTGGGATGGTCGTCGGGTTGGGCCACGGGAGCACGGCCGTCTTCGCAGTGCGTTGCATCGCCCAGCGATTCAACGACGGTCGGTTGGACGGCATCCTTGCGGTGGCGTGCTCCCTGCAAGTTGAGGAGGAGGCTCGGCGACTGGGGATCCCGCTCACCACATTGGAGGACCACAGGGTGGTCGACATCACAATCGACGGTTCAGACGAAGTGGACCCGTACCTGAACCTGATAAAGGGCGGCGGTGGCGCGCTGCTGCGGGAGAAGATCGTAGCTCAGGCGAGCAGGCGCGAGGTAATCGTCGTCGATGAGTCCAAGCTCTCGCCGGCCCTGGGGACCAAGGCGTCTGTGCCGGTTGAGGTGGTGCCGTTCGGGTGGAAGGTCCAGGCGACCTACCTGCGGTCCCTCGGCGGTGAGCCAGTGCTGCGTCTCGGGAAGGATCGTGAGCCGTTCGTATCCGACCACGGCAACATGATCCTTGATTGCGATTTCCCGCCGATTGACGACCCGGCGCGCCTGGCCGCACAACTCGATGGTAGGGCCGGCATAGTCGAGCACGGACTGTTCCTCGGGCTCGCGACAGATGTCGTCGTTTCGGGACCCGCGGGAGTGCGACACCTGAGGCGCGCGTCTTGACCGGGCACCAGCAGCATCGGTCCGGCCACCACCTGGCGAAGTGGTGGCAGGCTCCTGGGGCAGCCTGCGTGGAGCGAAGGTGCGTAGGACTCACAGGCATCTAGAGGATGGAATATGACTGAGAATCCGCAGCACGCGCCACGGGCGACCATTGTGATCTTTGGGGCGTCGGGCGATCTGACCCGCAGAAAGCTGGTGCCCGCCCTCCACAGCCTGGCCTGTGCGGGTCTCTTGTGGCCAGAGACCCGTGTCATTGGCGTTGCGCGCAGCGAGCTATCCGACGAGGCTTTTCGCGCGCGCCTCTACGCCGGCGTGAAGGAGTACGCGCGCCTAGCTCCGAGCGAGTGCGCGTTGTGGTCACGGTTCGCCGAGCGCCACACCTACCTTCCGGGTGCGTATGACGAGGCGGAGACCTATCGACAACTGGCCGACCTGCTGTCCCAGCACCGTGTCTCGAGCGACACTCAGGGCAATGCCCTCTTCTACCTGGCGACCCCGCCGGTGCTCTATCCCGAGATAGCTGGACAACTCGGCCGGGCTGGCCTGAGCAGGAGCGAGAGTGGCTGGCGGCGCATCATCATCGAGAAGCCGTTCGGTCGGGATCTCGCGAGCGCGCGCAGGCTGAACGACGAAGTCCACGCGGCATTCGATGAGCGACAGATCTACCGCATCGACCATTACCTGGGTAAGGAAACGGTCCAGAATGTCCTGACGTTCCGCTTCGCGAATGCGATATTCGAGCCTCTGTGGAACCGTAATTACGTGGATCACGTCCAGATCACCGTGGCCGAGAGCGTCGGGGTCGGCCATCGAGCAGGCTACTACGATCGCGCTGGCGTGCTGCGCGACATGTTCCAAAATCACCTGCTGCAACTACTTACGCTGACAGCCATGGAGCCGCCCGCCGTATTCGGGGCGGACACGCTGCGGGACGAGAAAGTCAAAGTGCTGCGTGCCGTCCGGACGGTGGATCGGTGCGTTCGCGGTCAATACCGTGGCTATCGTGATGAGCCTGGCGTTGCGGCTGGCTCCCAGACCCCGACCTACTCGGCCCTTCAGGTGTTCATCGACAACTGGCGCTGGAAAGGCGTGCCCTTCTACCTTCGTTCGGGCAAGTTCCTACGAGAGAAGACTACCGAGATCGTCGTGCAGTTCCGGCACGTGCCGCACCTGATGTTCCCGAGATCAGACCACAACGAGATTCCGCGGAACGTGTTGTCGATGTGCATCCAACCCGACGAGGGCATCCATCTCCGATTTGAGGCCAAGGAACCGGGGGTTGGTATGCGCACTCGGTCCGTGAACATGGAGTTCCACTACGCGCAGGGGTTCGGCGAGTCCGTTCTGCCAGACGCCTATGAGCGTCTGCTGCTCGACGCACTCCAGGGAGACGCGTCTCTCTTCGCGAGAGCAGACGAGATCGAACTGGCGTGGACACTGATTGACCCGATCGCTGCCGGCGGGCGGCAGACGCAGCCAGAGCCACTGGCCGGTTATGAGCGTGGCACCTGGGGCCCGATCGAGGCTGATGACCTCATGTCCGATGACGGTCGAGCGTGGTACTACGGGTGCGGAAGGCACCGGTCCGTCCGTGACTGACCTTGGTGGCGACAGCGGCGCCACGCTGGGGGGCCAAACCACCCTCCCCGATGGGCCGGTTGGCGTCGGCGACGCGGCCCCGGCGTTCACACTTCCAACCGCACGCGGCGGCACGCTCTCGCTCTACGAGGTGACTGGTGCGGGCAGCCACGTCCTGCTTGTGTTCCTACGTCATCTGGGGTGACTGCACTGAAGGGAACACGTGGCACAGTTGTGCCAACACGCGAACGATCTCAAACAGCTTGGCGTCGAGGTCCTGCTCGTCTCCTTCAGCTCGCAGGGCTACGCCCGAACCTGGGTAGAGGAAGTCTGTCCCGCGTTTCACTTGTTGCTCGACCGCAGAAGGGAGAGCTATCGCCTATACGGGTTGGGGGAATCATTGCTGCGATCCTGGAGTCCCAAGGTCGTCGCTAGCTACGTAGACCTGATGCGTCGGGGGCGTTCGTGGCAGGGCATTCGGGGGCACTCTACACAGCTCGGGGGCGACTTCATCGTCGGCCCTGGTGGGATCGTTCGCCTGGCCTACCGGAGTCGAGACCCCACCGACCGCCCATCGGTAGATTTGCTGCTGTCGGCCCTTGGGAGTGTGAGCCCCGAGAAGGCTGCACGGTGAACGACTATCGAATTCGAATGGTGCTGGCTGCTCTATTGGCATGCGGGGGGCTACTTCTTGTGGGCGCGTGCCAGTCGCCGCGAGACGGTCGGGGGGGAACGCCGAGCTCGCTGCCGGGCGGGCCCGTTGGCAACGCTGACGTGCTATTCGTGCGGGCGGATTTGGCTCCAGACGGTAGCTGGACATTCCACGTCACGGTTAGCCACCCGGACACAGGTTGGGACGATTATGCCGATGGATGGGACGTGGTCACGCCAGACGGCACGGTACTGAAACCCGACCCGGAGAGCCCATTCACTCGCCTGCTGCTGCACCCACACGAGGGCGAGCAGCCGTTCACTCGTAGCCAGAGTGGCATTGAGATCCCGAGAGGCGTGACGCGCGTGTCGGTTCGGGCTCACGACATCGTGGACGGGTTCGGGGGGCGCGAGGTCACTGTGGACCTGACCGTTGGCCGCGGTGACGACTTCGAAGTGAGCCTGCCGCCGGACAGTGGCTAGCGCCAATCTAACGCCCCGAGGCAGATGTCGATCGTGATTGAGGCGACCCAATCGTACGATCTGGCGATAATCGGTGGCGGCTCAGCCGGCCTGACCGCTTTGTGTTTCGCCGCGGAACTGGATGTTCGCGTCGCGCTCGTCGAGAATACGCGCATCGGCGGCGACTGCGCCTGGACGGGGTGTGTTCTCAGTAAGACGCTTCTGAAGGCAGCCAAAGTCGCCCACCAGATGCGGACTGCGCGCGAATACGGACTGACCGCGTGCGAACCGGAGGTCGATCTCCGACAGGTTGTGTCGCACGTGGGGAAGATCGTTGCCGAGGTGGCGCACGAGGAGTCCGCGGAGGTCGAGCGCAGTAGCGGCGCTGATGTGTAAGTGGTTGGCGCTCGGTTCTTGGACCCCATACGTTGGCTGCCAGCAACGTGACCCTGCGAGCGCGCCACGTACTCATCGCGACAGGCGCGCATCCCTTCATCCCACCCACCGAGGGGCTGGAGGACGTCGACTACCTGATGTGAGACCGCCTGGGATAGTGAGGACCTACCAGAGCGGCTACTCGTCCTTGGCGGGGGCCCCGTTGGCTGTGAGATGCCCCAGGCCTGGCTGATCGAGCAGCAGGCCCGGAAGCGGTACGGCGGACGACGTGGTGACTCGCACGTGGCCGATGTCGCAGGTGGATCGAGCGCGGACTGAAGGCAGCACCGAGGGCTTCGCCAAGATCGTTCACCGGCGGGACAACACGCTGCTTGGGGCGACGATCGTCGCGTGGCGCGCGGGCGCGGCGATCCATGAGTGGGTCCTTGCGCTCGCACAGCGAATGAGGGTTGGCACTCTGGCGACAATCATCTACACCTATCCCACCTACTCGACGGCCGCGATGCAGGCTGCCGCCGCCATCCGCATAGAGGGAATGATAAGCGGCGCCTCGGGCCGGGTGATCCGTGGTATAGCGCATCTGATCCAATGAGCGAATCTGGATGCGCGGCGCCTCCCTCTCATCAGCCCGTCTGCGACCACGTCTTCTTCGGTCTCAACCGCAGCTTGTGCCCGGAGTGCGGCAGGTAGGTTGACGCTCAGGTCCTGCCCCGAGATGGCGCCGCATACCTATGGTTGCGCCGCCCCGAGCACGGGCGGTACGAGGCACTGGTCTCGTCGGACAGCGACAGGTACGTGCGCTCGGGCAGGACCAACAAGCCTGGCAGGCTGCCGCGCAGCTTCACGGCAAACGTCGATCGGGCATGCCCAAGTGACTGCAGCCTTTGCCCGGAGCAGCAGCAGCACACGTGCATTGGCATCATCGAGGTCACGAGCCCGTGCGACTTGGGCCGACCGAGAACCGGGGCGAGTCGATTGGCCTCACCTCGGCGGACCGCGTGCTCGACGTGGCGTGCGGGCGCGGCGTCACGGCGGCGCACCTGGCCGAGTCCTTCGCGTGCCACGTCACCGGCGCTGAATTGGGGGCGGAGAGCGCTGTTGCCGCGAGTCATACGGCCCTCGAGAGCGGCGTGGGGAGTTTGACCGGCTTCGTGCGAGCTGACGCCGAGGCCTTGCCTTGTGATTGCGAGTCCTTCCACGTGCTCGTATCCGAGTGCAGGTTCCCTGACAAGCGGGCAGCCGCCTGCGAGATGGCGCGCGCTTTGGCGCCTGGCGGCAGGCTTGCTCTGTCGGATGTCACTGTTCACGGTTCGCTACCGCCAGGTATCGAGAGTGTGCTCGAGTGAGTGGCTTGCCTTGGCGGCGCTGGCACGCCGCAGGCGTACGTCGCTACTCTCACCGAG
>JAUVSX010000484.1 GCA_030596915.1 Chloroflexota bacterium
CAACGCGACGTTGACCCCGGCCGCCAGCATCTTGGGCAGCGGCGCCATACCCATCGCCAGCTTCATATAGGTCTTGGGCGCGTGAGCGACGTTGACCGATTTCTCGGCCATGATCTCGATGTCGGCATCACCTGCGGCAATGCAGTGCGCTGCCAGCGCCGGCATTGGGAGGTCAAAGAGGCCCAGCCCCTCCAGATAGGCCACCGGCGTCTGACCATGGGCCCCGAGCGAGTTGTCGACCTGGTCCTGGGACTCGGAGACGTGCAGGTGCATACCGATCCCGGCGTCGCGCGCCGCATCAGCGCTCTCACGCAAGAACTCGCCTGAGCACATATAGGGTGAGTGAGGGCCCATAGAGCAACGAAGGCGACCCTGCGCAGCCCCGTGCCCCTCTGCGACGAAACGCTTGATGTCGTCCAGCGTGACGCCGCCTACCTCCGGGATCGTCTCCCCACCAAAGAGACACCACGCCAGATTGGCCTTCATGCCGCTCTCATCGGCGACCCGAGCGACCTGGTTCATCCAGAAATAGTGGTCCGCGAAGCCGACAACGCCCGCGCGGATCATCTCGCAGCAGGCGAGGGCGGCGCCCCAGTAGACGTCCTCCTCCTCCAGGGCAGACTCAGCGACCCAGATCTTCTCATTGAGCCATCGGTCAAAGGGCAGGTCCTCGGCCCACCCACGCTCCAGAGTCATCGCTATGTGCGCGTGAGCATTGTAGAGACCCGGCATCGCCAAGTGATCGCGCCCATCGATGATCTCATCCGCCTCAAGCCCGGCTGGGGACTCGCCGACCGCGATGATCGTCCCATCCTCAATAACGATGTCCGCATCGTCCAGAATGCGGTCTTGCTCATCGAGCGTGATGGCCGCTACGTTGCGTATCAGTGTTCTCATCAATCCCTCCGTAAGGACAGCACTGAACTCACCGGCCGAGTTGGGCTAGAACGTCCGCCACCAGACGCCGGTGCACTCCGGTAGAATAACCGGCCCTGTGCCGATCGTGCGGCTCGCCATCTCCTCGCCAAAGAAGAAGGAGGTCAGGGACCTCGCCTCGTCCTGCGTGGTGAACCTGAAATCGGTACGGAACCACTCAGAGGCGAAGCCGACGTCCTCCAGATACGCGAAGTAGGGCAGGAGGTCCGCGGGCGGCGTTGGCACCTCGTGGCCTGTCCCCATCGTCTCGAAGATAACCGCAGTCCCACCGGGTCGCAGCACGCGCTCGATCTCCCACAGCGCCCGGTTCAGCTCGTTTTGCCACGTCTCCTGATACCAGACCACGGTGTAGACCAGGCTCCAGCCCGACACGACCAGGTCTGCACTTGCGTCTGGGAGCGGGATCGCGCGGTGATCCGAGACCGCGGCACACCAGTTGTGCACCCCGTCAGCCTTGAGTCGATCACGGGCCACCCGCAGCATAGGTGCAGCGAGGTCGAACGCGGTCACAGAGCGCGCCCGCGACGCCAGTAAACACGCCAGCCGCCCGGTACCGGCCCCCAGGTCAACGACGTCGAGCCCATCGGCTTTGCGAATACGATCCAGGGTTCCGACCACGTTGCCCTCATAGTCCTCACGGGAGGTCATGACCTCATAGTCATCGGCGCGCTCGGAGTAGACCCGCGCGTAGTGATCGGTGGGATCAGGGCCGATGACCATCAGGACCTCCCGGCCTCGCGCCAGAGGTACGCCAGATCCTCCTCGCTCGCCAGCGCCCGCTTGATCAGCGCCGGTCCCCGCTCCTTCGCCAGCGCCACCAGACGTCCCTCGTCCATCGTGGTCAGCCGGTGATCGCGTACTACCACCTTGCCGTGGACGATAACCGTGTTGACATCCCGCCCATGGCACGTATAGATGATGTTATCGAGCAGCCCATAGTTGGGCACCGCGTGGAGGCCGTCAAAGTCCAGCATAATCAAGTCAGCAAGGTATCCCGGCGCCAGCGATCCCAGCCGATCGCCCATGCCGATCGCGTCAGCGGCATCCCGCGTGACAGTCTCCAGGATCTTGAGGGGCGGCATCGCCTCGAAGTCGCCCACCAACTGCTTCTGCGACGTGCCGGCGATGCGTAGCTCACTGACCAGATTCATCTCATTGTTGGTGCAGACACAGTCTGTGCCGATGAGCACGCCAATGCCCCGCTGAATCATCTCCCAGGCGCGCTGGGGATGACCGTGGAGTGCGTGGCCCATCGGGCAGTAGAGCGGATGCGCACCGCTCGCCTCGAAGTGATCGATCTCTGCAGTGTCGATAAAGAGGCAGTGCGCCGCCAGCACGTCAGGACCGAGGAAGCCGATGTCGGCCAGGTAGTCGACACACCCCATCCCATACAGCTCCTGGATATAGTCGCGCTCCCGGGGGCTCTGGGCAACGTGAAGATGCAGCCCCACGCCCTCCGCGGTGGCCACATCACGGAGCCTGAGAAGCCAATCACGCGCAACAGTATCAGTCGCGTGGGGGGCCAGCCACGGGATCACCAGGGGATCCTTACCCTTCCAGCGCTTGACGAAGTCAATACCTTCCTCAAGCTCGCGTTCACCGGTGATGGGGCCCAGGCGGCTCATGATCGTGTGGCCCATGACACCGCGGACGCCCAGTTCCGTCGTCGCACGGGCCACCTGCTCCATGTGGAAGTAGTGGTCCACCACACAGGTCGTGCCGCCCTTGAGCGCCTCCGCGCCGCCGATGAGGGCACCGACATAGCAATCCTCGGGGGTGAGTGACTTCCCGACCGGCCACATCACACGGTACAGTCCCTCGGGCACCGACATCGTCACGCCCTTCTGGAGGCTCATAGCGATGTGGGTGTGGGCGTTGATCAGACCCGGCAATATGACCTTGCCTGTCCCGTCGATCCTCTCGCCCTCGGGATACTGCACCAAGAGATCATCGGTTGCGCCCAGGGCCACGATGCGCTCATCAGAGAGCAAGATCGCGCCATCGTACAGTACATCACGAGCGTCGTTCATTGTGACGACGGTGGCGTGCGTGATCAGAAACTTGGCACTCATCATTCAGTCC
>JAUVSX010000305.1 GCA_030596915.1 Chloroflexota bacterium
GGCTCACCCGGGAGTGCCACCACCCGGTGGTCTACCGCCACAACAGCTCCAACGCGACGATGCCGCCCCTCGTGCCACCCGCCTCGAGCATCAAAGCCCGCACGAATGTGTGTTCCAGAATCTCCTCCACTGGACCCCGGCGCCCCGTATCACCACACATCTGGATATCCACATCAGGCGTGGTATCTACGTCTAGGAAGCTCGCCTTCAGTATGGCACTCGCTCCCCAGCTCCTTCATCTACGAGGTCGATGGCTCCAGCAACACTGTCATTCCAGAGCGCTCCTAGTCCCACATCCTGTTGATCAGCTCCAGCGTGCGTTCGACCAACGCATCGCCACCCTCGGGCCCGACGGGACCATCCGTGATCGACGCGCCATATCCGCCGCCAGCAACAGCCTTGCCCGTCGCCAAGTACCCGCCACGGCCGCACGCGAGCTGAGCCAAGAACGTCTGCTCGGCTTTGCTGCGCGCCTTGATCCGCAACCCATAGTCAAGAAACAACTCGAAGGGGTTGGTGGCCAGGGCGATGTCTCCCAGGCGAACCACGTGCAGCTCCATAAGGAACCGCGGCTGGTCAGCCTGGTTGTCGTATGCATCGAGTATCCTCTGCCAACGAAGCGCCAGAATCCGATCCGTATCCGGCGTGCCTCCCGTGGTTCCAGCGCGCGACCGTCTCTGCTGCCAGCCACCTCCGGGCGCCCCTGAGGAATCCCCCTCAGCTTGCTTGGGCTGTAGCGCTGCCAGCTCCTGGCGCGCCTCCTGCGCCTGGTCATCGGTGCCCTTCTTGGCCGGCAGCGATAGGTCCTCAACCACGTGGCTGAAAGCGACGCTGGTGCGGACCTCCCGCCTGGCCTTCGCCTCGACGTACTCGACGGCTCGTGCGATCCGGCGCCCCTTCTCCGCGAGACCGTCCTGTTCGTGCATGTCAGGTTCGCCCCGGCCCCGCCGCACCAGATCTCGTGGAGATTGGTCTCCGGCAGCGCTGCAGAGTCCCAAGACGAAGACGCCATCGCCGTAGTTGGCTCGAATTCTGTCGCGCACTGCGCTCCAGTAGTCGGCCGAAATGTAGCACTTGTTCTCGACCACCTGGGAGGGGCACGCGGGATTGATCACGATTCCGGTAAGCTCCTCGGCATCGTCCCAGCAGAAGAGCATTTCGATAGCGTGGTCCTGCGTCCCTTCGAGGCCTACGAAGTGCGGCGTGTTCGAGTCACCGTACATCTGCGAGACACCATCGTCATAGGCCACGCGCCGGTTGAACCCAATGGCCGCGTGACTCAGTACCCAACTCACACCCCCAGGTCGCCGGCTCTGCCATGCAGTTGCGATCGCCTCGCCCGTACGCTTCGCGACCAATTCCACGTAATCCGGCGGGCGCATCAGCCCCGGCGCGGGGTCGGGATAGAAGCCTTCGTACATCACGGGCGCCGTGTGCGTGTGCGTTGCGGCGACGATCACGTTCCGTGGGTCGAGCCCAGGAGCGCGCTCGACCAGCTCCTCGCGCATCCGCGTCAGGACCTCTCCCCGGATGTTCGCCAGGTCGCACGAAACGATCACGGCCTGCTCCGACCCATCCTCCGCCTCCAAGGCCAGCGCCGTGGCCATCACAGGATCGCGAACGTACTCCGACACCCGCTCGTAGAACTGGCCCTGGAGCTGCGCCGGCTTGTCCGGTGTGATGCTCACCGACGCCCAACCAATCCGAATTCCTGCCTCACGTGCCAACATAGCGATTCCTCCTGGATCAGGACAATGCCCGTGTTCCGAGGCTCTTCAGCAGCCTGAGTGACTCGTCAACAATCGTATCGAGGGCATCGGGCGCCAACTGAGACCACTTCGCGGTGCGAGTCTCGTAGCCCCCACGCTCGAATGCCTCCGCCGTAGGTACATAGCCAGCGCACCCGTTGGACATGTGCGCGACGAACGTGTAAGGGAACGGCGACTCCAACTTGATTCGGAGCTGGCCCTCTACGAATGGCTCACCGGGAAGCGCCACCACCGCGCTATCGGCGATGCGCAGCACCTGAACTTCGTAGTCGTAGTAGGGATGAGTCTCAAGATGCTCAGCCAAATCCACCGTACAGTGGGCATACATCCAATCCCATTCGAAAGCCACGGCGTCGGTCACGTCGGAGCGCTGCGGCGGGTCGGGATGCTCGGACAGATACCTACGCGCTGCCTCAACTTCCTCGGCGGCCAACTTGCGGAGCGGCACACGCAGCGTCGTGCTGCGCCAATCGATGAGCGGCCTCTCCTGTGTTTCCAGGTTGGCCATCGCCCTCCCCGCCGATTCGGTGAGCATCCTGCCCATCCTGATGTGGTTGTTCACGTGTGTCGGATCAAGGTGGTTGTTGTGGTGGACATTCCCGCAGCAACCATTGATCACCAGCGGCACGCAGTCGGCGCCCAGAGGACCGCGCATCCCAGACGCCCACGTCCCTGGCCAGTCACCGATGATGGTCCGATGGGGGTAGCCGTGAACCGGGTGACACGTGTGGTGAAGTAACGCTGCAACGGCGCGGCCGTCCGCCGCCTGAAAGACCATCACGCCCACTTCTGGGTCGATCGGCCCCTCGCAATACAGGATATCCTTGCGCTCGTGAGGCTTGGGATGCCCGCGGGCAGTCCCGTCTCGCATCACGAATCGCCGGTTGAACGCCGCGCGACCATCGATCTCTCGGCCTACGCGCACTACCACCCGTTCCACGGACGCGTTCGCCTGCTCGATCGCCTCCAGTATGCGCGCGACCGCCGGCTCGTTGTAGCGGTCGTCACCCCCGCGCACCCACCACAGGTCGGGGCCCACGCCTTCGTACGAATCACTGAGCGCGTGATGTCCAATCGTAGGCGCAGCGTGGTTCTGGATCGCGTGGACCAACACGGCTCCGGGATCGATGCCGACTCGGGCGGCCGCACGGCGCCGGATCTCCTCCACCCACGGGTCCGTCACCACACACAGCTCCAACGAGACAATGCAGCATCTCGCGCCACCCGACTCGAGCATCAAAGCCCGCGCGAATATGTGCTCTCGTATCTCCTCCACGGGACGCCGGCGCCCTATATCGCCACCAATCTGGATACCCATCTCGGGCGTGATATCTACTTCCGCAGCACCAGCCAGGAGAACTCCAGTCTCGCTCATCTCATCGCTCCTATCAACGTGGCGCGCCACACGGTCGGTAAGCGGCGCACTCATGGATCACCGGTGAGCCTCGTAGAGTTCGTTGAGCAGTTCGCCGGCCGCGGTGCAAATCATATCCAGTGCCTCTGGCGCCAACTGCGATCCGTTCGACGTGTCAGTCTCGTAGCCTCCCCGCTTGAGGGCCTCTGCTGTCGGAACGTATCCCGCGTAGCCGTTGGACATGTGCGCCACGAAGTTGTAGTCGAAGGGCGACTCCAGTTTGATCCGTAGCTGCCCCTCGACGAAAGGCTCTCCCACCAGGGCTAACACGACGCTGTCGGCAATGCGCACTGCCTGAATCTCGTAATCATAATACGGCTGGCGCGCCTGCTTCGCTGCCAGATCGATGTTGGAGTGGGCGTAGGCCCAGTCCCATTCGAGCGCCACCGCATCCGTGACGTCGGCACGCTGCGGCGGTTCCGGATGGTCCGCCAGGTATTGATGGGCCGCAGTCAGATCGTCCTCTGAAAGGCGGCGGAGCGGGATGCGCACCTTCGTGCTGCGCCAGTCGAGCAGCGGCCTGCCCTGCGTCTGCAGATCCTGGAGCGCTCTTGTGCCCGAATCGGTCAACGTGCAGCCCATACGGAGGTGACTGTCGACGTAGCCCGGATCGAGATGGTTCTTGTGATGCACGTTGCCGCAACAGCCATTGAGCACCAAGGGCACACAGCCCGCGCCCAACGCTGCCCGCATGCCAGAAGCCCAGGCGCCAGGCCAGCCGCCGATGATGAACCGGTGCGGATAGCCGTGTACGGGGTGGCATGTGTAGTGGAGCAGCGCGGCCACGTTGCGGTCACCGGCCGCGGTCAGGGTCATCACCCCTACTTCCGGATCAATCGGCCCCTCACAGTGAAGGATCTGCTTCCAATCGCTCCCTCGGGCGAGCATCTGCGCCGTGCCGTCGCGCAAGACGAAGCGCCGGTTGAAGGCCTCCCGCCCGTCGATCTCTCGCCCGACCCGAACGGAGACCGGTGCGAGACCTGCGTTCGCCTCCGCAATAGCGTCAACGATGGCGGCAGCCGTCGGCTCATTGTACCGATCATCCCCACCACGCAACCACCACAGGTCGTCCGGGATGCCCTCGTAGTCGTCGCTTAGCATCAGATTCCCGAGGCTCGGAGTGGCGTGGTTCTGCACAGGATGCACCATGATGGCCCGCGGATCTAGCCCCACTCGCTCGGACGCACGGGCGCGGATCTGATCGACCCATTTGTGCGTCACCGACAGGAGATCGAGCGACAGGATGCAGAATTTGATCCCGGCAGCTTCCAGCATCAGGGCGCGCCCGAAGATACGCTCGCGAATCTCCTCAACAGGCCGGCGGCGGCCAATGTCGCCCGCGATCTGGATGTCCAGAGCGGGCGTAATGTCGACTTCCGCAGCACCAGCCAGGAGAACTCCAGCCTTGCTCACCTCATCGCTCCTTTCGACGCAGTGGAGATATCACACGGTCGGTAGGCGGCACACTCATGGATCACCGGTGAGCCTCGTAGAGTTCGTTGAGCAATTCGCCGGCCGCGGTGCAAATCATATCCAGTGCCTCTGGCGCCAACTGCGATCCGTTCGACGTGTCAGTCTCGTAGCCTCCCCGCTTGAGGGCCTCTGCTGTCGGAAC
>JAUVSX010000179.1 GCA_030596915.1 Chloroflexota bacterium
AGGTACTGGGTGCTCCTGGCCCAGGGTAGGGTGCTCTACCCGGAGCTGGCCAAGCTCGTCGGATGGGGCTGTCCTGCGACGACGCCGTCGCTCGCGCAGATGTGGGAGACGTGGCGGGCGATCACGGCTGCTGCCGACGAGTACCTGGACACGGTGACGCAGGAAGTCCTGCTGACGCACTTGGAGGGCGAGGACGGCCCGGTGCCGGAGGATGTCGGGACGATGCTACTTCGAAATATCGGTCACTACTGGTATCACCTTGGAGAGTCCCACGCGATTCGACAGATGCTAGGACACAAGGACTTGCCGCAGTTCGTTGGTGACATGTCAGAGGCGCTCTACCGACCCGAGTGCTAGTTGGGGGAGTTCCTTGGTGAGCGGTGGCTGATTTTAGGCAGTGCCAGACGCGCCGTAAGCACGAATGCATGCCAATTGCGACAGCCAATATCACTATTGGTTCCATCTGGGCGAGGCCCACGCGGTCCGGCAGATGCTGGGGCACAAGGACCTGCCTCAGTTTGTTGGGGATACGTCGCAGGCGCCATATCGCTCGGAGGCCTGACCGAGGGGGCTAGGGCCTCTCGACGCGCCGAGGGATGCATCATCATTGTGGCGTATGTGTCAGAGACAGGTCTCGACCGACGAGTGAAGAGGAGAGTACTCACGCCGTGGACACGCTCGACCTGGCGGGCAGACGAAGGGATTACGTGCGCGCACTGCAGGAGGCACTCGATGACATCGTGCTCGCGCTGGGCCGCAAGGGTGAGGTGCAGCGGGCGATCCTGTTCGGTTCGTACGCCGAGGGTCGTCGGGATCTGTTCACGGACCTGGACATCCTCGTCGTGATGACGTCGTCGCAGGACTTCGTCACTCGGACCGCCGCGATGTACCGATACCTGGCGAGCCCTGTCGATATGGACCTGCTGGTCTACACGCCGGAGGAATTCAGGCGGCACAGCGCCCGGGGCTTCATCAGGCAGGCTTTGGAGAAAGGCACGGTCATCTATGAGAAACCAGCCGCTTGACGAGGGCAGGCGCTGGCTTAGACAGGCGCAGCACGATTTGCATTGGAGCCGGCACCTGGCTGAGGAGGGGGCATACTATCTTGCCTGCTTCCTTTCTCAGCAGGTCGCGGAGAAGGCGCTCAAGGCGTTCCTGTACTCCCAAGGCGAGGACATCGTACTGGGCCATTCGGTCGCCAGGCTGTGTGCCGCCGCGGGAGTGTACGAGCCCGAGTTCCAAGTCCACGCCCGCTCGTGGAGCATACTTGACGGCTATTATGTTCCAACGCGCTACCCAAACGGCCTGCCTGACGGCATTCCGGCAGAGGTGTACACGCGCCAGGCGGCGGATGACGCCGTCGAGCTGGCCACCGAAGCCGTTGAAACAGTCGCGGCGCTGCTAGCCGCGCACGATGCGTGACACGCGCATCACACACTGACTTGTTGAGGAGGCTAACGTGACGAAGATCGCTTTCATTGGGGCAGGGAGCTTGGGCTTCACGCGCGGCTTGGTGCGCGATATCCTCACATTCCCCCTGCTGAAGGATGCAACTCTGACGCTGATGGACATCGACGCTGAGCGTCTGGACTTCGCGCAGAGAGCGTGCCAGAAGATCGTGGATATGGGCAACTACCCCGCCCAGGTCGAGGCGACGATGGACCGCGCCGAGGCTCTTGACGGCGCCGACGCCGTGCTCTGCACTATCCTCGCCGGTGGAGTCGATGTCTGGCGCACCGATATCGAAATCCCCAAGGAGTATGGCGTCGATACGAACATCGGTGATACACGCGGCCCGTCGGGGATCTTCCGTGCACTGCGCACCGTCCCGGTGATGGTGAGCATTGTCAAGGACATGGAGCGATACTGCCCCGAGGCGACGCTGCTGAACTACACGAACCCGATGGCGATGCTCTGCCGGGCGATGCAGCGCGAGTCGTTCATTCGCCTCACAGGTCTCTGCCACAGTGTGCAGGGAACGGCGGCTATGCTCGCTCGTTGGATTGGCGCGACGTTCGATGAGATCACGTACACCTGCGCGGGCATCAACCACATGTCGTGGTACCTCGACTTCAAATGGAACGGGAAAGACGCCTACCCGCTGATCCGCCAGGCGATTACTGAGAACCCCGACATCTACAACGAGGAGATCGTCCGCAACGAGATGTACCTCCATCTCGATTACTACGTTACCGAGTCGAGCGGGCACAACTCGGAGTATAACTGGTGGTTCCGCAAGCGCCCGGACCTGATTGAGAAGTACTGCACGCACGGCACCGGATGGAATCCCGGCGAGTATGCCTATATCCTGAAGGAGTACGAGCGGCGCGTGGACGAGTGGCGTGACGAGGCGGAGGAATGGTTCGCCAAGGAGACGCCCATCACTCTGGCGCGCGGCCACGAGTACGCAGCCAACATTATCAACGCGCTGCAGGGCGGCGAGATCTACCAGTACAACGGCAATGTGCCGAACACGTCGATCATCACGAACCTGCCGGCGGATGTCTGCGTTGAGGTGCCCGTCTTCGTTGACAAGGCTGGCTTGCATCCGGTGCACGTGGGCGCGTTGCCACCGCAATGCGTCGCCCTCAACCACGTCAGCGTGATGGTCGAGGAGATGGCGGTCGAGGCTGCGCTGACCGGAGACCCGCGCCTGGTCTTCCAGTCCATCGCCTATGATCCACTGAGCGCCGCTGTGCTCTCGCTGGCTGAGATCAAGCAGATGGTCAATCAGATGCTGCAACAGAACAAAGACCACCTGCCTCAGTTCAAGCACTTTGAGGCGTAGGCAGAGAGCGCGCGAGAGTACGCGCCTCGTTCTCGCGTTCGCTGGACCAGAAGAGTGCTCGACCCGTGCGTGAGATAGCGCGCGACCTGGAGCGCTGGCTGGCGGCCGGCGAGCGCATCGCCCTGGCGACGGTCGTGTATGCCAAGGGCCCTTCGCCGCGCGCGCCCGGCGCGCACATGGCGGTGTCGGCATCGGGGCAGATGGCCGGGTCCGTCAGCGGCGGTTGCGTCGAGGGGGCGGTCTTCGAGGAATCCGAGTCGATCCTCGTGGGCGGTCCGCCGAAGCGGTTGCGCTCCGGCGTCACCGATGAGATGGCGTGGGAAGTTGGCCTTGCCTGCGGCGGGACGATCGAGGTCTACATCGAGCCGCTGGTCGAGGTCCACGCCAGGGTGCTGAAGGCAGTGAATGCGGGTGAGACGTGCGCGCTTGCCACCTGGCTGGATGGGCGGGGACATCTACTGGCCTGGCCCGATGGGCGCCTTGACGGCGATCGGGCTCTCACCTTCGCGCTGGCGGACGCATTCCCCGGCCCGACCGTTGGGCTGCGCCGCGGCGCGGGGGGCGAGGCTTTCGTAGAACTCTTCGCGCCGCCGCCGGAGCTTGTCATCGTGGGCGCGGTGCATCTGGCGATACCCCTCGTCACGCTCGCGCAGACGATGGGTCACCGCGTGCGCGTCGTCGACCCGCGGCGGACCTTCGCCACGCGGGAGCGCTTCCCGAGCGCCGACGAGCTGGACCTTCGCTGGCCGCAGGATGCGCTGCGCGCTGAAGAGCTGGGACCCCAGCACGCCATCGTGATTCTCTCGCACGATCCCAAGTTTGACCTGCCCGCGCTAGAGACCGCGCTGCGGAGCAGGGTGGGCTACATTGGCCTGCTCGGCTCGTCGGTCACGCAGCAGAAGCGCTGCGAAGCGTTGCGGGATGCCGGGTTCGCCGAGGAAGACCTGCTGCGCATCCACGGTCCGGTGGGGCTGGACCTGGGCGGCAGGGGGCCGGCCGAGATCGCGCTGGCGATCATAGCTGAGATCGTCGCGGTGCGGCACGGCCGGGCGGGGCGCCCCTCACCCCGCGCGCCGAAGACGGCGCGGTGCCCCCTCTCCCACGAAGGGGGCGCGGCAGGAGCCGCGGCGCGCCGGGGCGGCGCGTTGGCAGAACGGAGTACCGTTCTGCGGAGGGGAGAGGTGTGCCCGGTGGCGAGGCCACCGGGTTAGGGATGAGGGGGTTCTCCGATGAGGTCGTACTCGAGCGCGGCGGTGATGCGCACAGGCGCAATCTCGCCCACCGGCAGTTCAGCCTGCACAAGCACGAGGCCATCGATCTCGGGCGCGTCGCGGTAGGACCGCCCGATGCTCAACCCCTCCGCCTGGCCCTCGACGAGGACATCGAGCGTCTGGCCAATGAGGGCCTCGTTCTTCGCCAGCGAGATGGGCTGTTGGAGCGCCATCAACCGCTCGCAGCGCTCCTCCTTCACCTCTGGCGGAATGTCATCGGGCACTCCGGCGGCTGGCGTTCCCTCCTCGTGCGAATACGCGAAAACGCCCACGCGGTCAAACTGCATGGCGCCGACGAAGTTGAGCAACGCCTCGGATTCGGCCTCGGTTTCGCCGGGGTAGCCCACCAGGAAGGTGGTGCGGATGGCTATCTCAGGCATCGCTCGTCGCAGTCCCTCTATCGCCCGTCGCGTGTCGTCCACATCGGCAGGGCGGCGCATGCGGCGGAGCACGTCGGGATGGGCGTGCTGAAGCGGGATGTCGACGTAGGGCAGAATCTGGCCGTAGCGGGCCATCGTCTCGGCCAGGGACTCGAGTTCGGGGCCCGGATAGGCGTACATCACGCGGATCCACGGCGCCAACGGCACGGCCCCGACGAGCTGCTCCAGCAAGTTCGCTAACCCGTGGCGCATTCCGAGGTCCTTCCCGTAGCTGGTCGTGTCCTGGGCGACGAGGACTATCTCCTGCACCCCCTGGCCGACCAACCAGGTGGCATCGCCTATGATCGCTGCGGGAGGCCGGCTGACGGCAGTGCCCTTGATGAGCGGGATGGCGCAGAACGCGCAGGAGCGATGGCATCCATCGGCCAGCTTCAGGTACGCGCTGGCCCCCTGGATGGCCACGCGCGGCAGGTTCGATGCGCTCGACTCCGTACGCACCGCTCGTGCCAGGGACGGCTCCAGTTCGTGGAAGAGTGGCTCTTGGCCCCGCAGCGCTTCGGGCCGGGGTCCCTCCAATCGCTCCAAGAGGGTCAAGATGTGCGCCCAGTTGCGCGTCCCAATGACGCCGTCAATGCCGGGAACGGCGCGGGCGAGCGCGCGAGGCGCGCGCTGCGAGTAGCAACCCGCGGCGATGAGGACCTGATCAGCGCGCTTGGCGCCGGCCAGTTCCCGTAGCACCGCTCGCGACTCCTCTCGCGCCGGCTCGATGAACCCACAGGTATTGACGATGAGCAAGTCAGCGTCTTCGGCCGACGCGGCCGTGACGAGGCCGGATCGTCGCAGAAGCCCGGCGATGCCCTCGCTGTCAACGAGGTTCTTCGGGCAGCCGAGCGAGACGAGGTGAAAGGTACGCGGTTTGGGCATTGTCAGATCGGCACGGCACGAGGGCGATCCCGGGCCTCAACAGGAGCGCGGGCGGTTTCTCTCAGACGTGGGTACCTCACGAAGCAACGCCCCCGAGGGCAGGGGCTTGGGGCTGTGCAGGCGAGACGGCTCTACGAGGCAGACGCTGCGGCGACAGCGGCGGATTCTATCTCGCCGTTGGGTCCCCAGGTGCGGCTCGCCACCTCGCCGCGGGCGCCCAGCGCCCCGATCGGGCGATCGTTGACGGTGACTTGCACCGCAGCCGCGTTTCCGGTCTCGACGAGGATCTTTTCGTCTCCGGACCACGACTTGATCTCCTGGGGAGACAGGAAGCCCACGAAGGCGATCCGGTCGTCGGCCGTAACACGGACCCAAACGTGCTCTGTCGCCGCAAGCGCTACGGTTACGCCGCCCTGAGGGTCGGGCGCAAGCGTAGGCGTAGCTGTGGGCTCCAGTGGGCCCTGCGGCACTGCGACGAGCTGAGTCACACCAGGTGTCGGCTCGGCGGCAGACGCACGCGACTGGCTACCCCCTCCCTGATTCAGGACATAAGCTATCGACGCACCGACGCCTATCACCACGACCGCCACGGCGCCCCATATCAGGAGCGTCCCCAATGCGCCACGACGCCGGCCATTGGTCGACAGGAAGAGGCTGAGAGGGCGCTTGCTGGAAGAGGGGCCATCTGGACTAGATGGGGGCGCCGCCTCCACCTGCTCGCCGGGTGTCTCCTGAGACTCGACGCCGGGTACTTCGGCCTCGTACCGGGCCAGCACCTCATCGGCAGAGAGGCTCAGGTGGCGCGCGACGATGCGCAGGAAGCCGCGCGCCTGTAGCTCGCCGCCGGGGAAGGCGGCGAAGTCCCCATCCTCCATCAGCACCAGGAAACGAGGGCGAATGCGGGTAACGGCTGCAACGTCCTCCAACGTGTACCCTTTGGCTTCCCGCGTCTCGCGAAGCCACACGCCGAGCGTCTGCTCCATATCGCCTCTGGTGTGAACGGGCGCCTGACCGTCCGTGGTCGGGCCAGGCTGCACCGGCCTATACAGTCTCCGCCGGCGCCTCCACGGCCTCGGTCAGCTCCTCCGTGGTTTCGGCGGAAGTGTCCTCAGCCTCGGCCACTGGCTCCTCGGGCTCGTCCGAGATTTCCTCGGGCAGTTCGCCGCCCGCCGGCTTCACCGCTACCTTGAACTCACCCGCAATGTCGGAAGTCAGACGCACGGAGACGTTGTGCCAGCCCACCTGCCGGATCGGATCTGATACTATTCTGCGGCGGTCGAACTTCTCGCCG
>JAUVSX010000065.1 GCA_030596915.1 Chloroflexota bacterium
ATCAGGCCAGGCAGAAGCGGATGGACCCCGCCACAACAGTGCAGCATCACCTTGACGTCGGCGAGGCGCTTCGCAGTCTCCCACATCAGCTTCTGCCTCGGTTGCAGGAACTCGTGGACCATGCGCGGCGATATTTGCGGGCCGGTCTGCATTCCGAGGTCATCGCCAAAGAGGATGATGTCGATGTAGGGACCCACGGCTGAGAGGAACTTCTCCAGATTGTCCAGGTGCATCTCGACGAGCTTGTCCAGGAATTGGTGCGCGCGGCCTGGCTCTGCGGCCAAGAGCACATAGAAGTCCGCCATGCCGAAGAGAAATTGGCCAAACTCAAGCAGATTCCCGCCGAAGAGTCCGATGATCGCCCGGTCGGTCGACTCGTGCAGCGCCTTCGCGCCCCGTGCCATCTGTGCCAGTCCCACTTCGTCGAAACCGGCGGGTGCGGGCGGCGTCCCCAGCGAGGCCCACATCACCTTCTCGCTGGCAGCGGGCAGATCGCCGAAAGATGCGCCGGTGCTTCGGGCCAACGGCCAGCAGGTCTGCTCGAAGTAGAGGCAGCCCTGCTTCTGGATGGTGATGAGCGTCCCGTCCTCGTGGTAGACGTGCCAGTCATCATCGACTCTCACCGGCTTGATGAACGCCGGTATCTTGCACGGCGTTCCGTCGGGCAGCACCCAGTCACGCCAGTCATCCGGCTCTAGCGCGAAGCCGCGGCCCATCTCGATGGTGTCAACGCCGAACCGGTCTAGCACCTCGGGTTCGACGATGGCTAGCTGCTGGACGAAGTCGTAGACGTAGATGTCGCCGCTCTTGATGCCCAGGTGCTGCTTGAGCTTGTTGTAAGCAATCGCCATGATGCCAGAGGACCGGTGGCTGCCCAGGTCTATGGGCACCCGGTCTGGCTCCTGGTGATCGACGGCCATCATCACGCGTTCGCGAGGTGTTGTCATCGTTGCCTTCCTGTGATTCAGGAGAAGGGCTCGTACTCTACGCGCTCGTAAGGGATCGCGCCGTGACAGATCTCAACGAAGGGCTGTCCATCATACACGCCGGCCGTCCCGTAACCAGTGGCTGTGCACAGGAAGACGCGGAAATCGCCCGGGATAGACGGCTTGATCGTCAAGGTCCTGTCGACCGCATCGTACCATACGCCCGCCATCCCCTGCAACAGGCCGAAGCTCGCGAGTGCCCGTGCATACCAGTGCCCGCATTCGTATTCATTGAACGGATTGCGTGCGCGGCCGTCGTACCGATCGCGCACGGCCCGCACAATCTCCAAGCCCTGCTCCACGTACCCCACCATCATCAGATGTGACGCCACCTGGTACTCGATGCCGGTCCAGACCTCGTTGCTGTACGGGAAGGGCAGCGATAGCATACCGCCGCGCGGCCAGGAGCAGAGAAGGAGACCTCCCTCGTCTCCGACCGCATACGTCGGCCGCTGCGGATTGGCGTGCTCAGACAGGTCCGCTCGGTAGTTGTAGCGATGCACCGAGAGAAGATGGCTCTCGATCTTGGCTCTGTCGAGGAAGGGCTCGACGCCGCACGCTGCCGCGATCCAGGCCCCAAGCACGCCGTCTGAGAGGCAGCCGTCGCCGTACTGGTATTTCGGCCCCTCTCGCTGCAGCAGCGCCAGCGCCTCGGGTGAGTAGTACACGCGCGAGCTCCGCGTGGGCGCCTCCGTTGGGTCCCCTGCTCTGAGGCCCTCCCACTCGATCCGCTGCACGAAGTACTCACCGTTGAAGAGCTCGCCCTCGAGGAAGCTGCGCCCACGCTCAAGCAAGCGCTCGTATAGGGACGCATCGTCCGGGGACACATCGTCCACGGACGCATCGTCGCCCAAGGCCCGACTCATAGCGATGGCCGCCTGAAGCGCCCCGAGGTAGAAGGACGAGCACATGCCGTCCGGCCCCCAGAACTCAATGTCGTAGGTGTTGTGGTGAGGCTCCACGAGGGCGCCCCTGTGATCAGGGTCCCACGTTTCGATGCAGTATGCGAGACTTTGCTTCACCTTGGGCCACAGCGACCTCAACCACTCCGCGTCGCCACTGATGCGCCAGTCGCGGTGAACCTTCATTATGCCGCCCAACTGTCCGTCGGAGGCAGCGTGGAAGGCATGTGCCGTTGGCCTGATGGGGAGGAAAGCGCGGAAGTCCTGATGCCCCCGCTCATCCTGGTTCTCATTGAACTCGGTCTGCCGGAGCGACCGCTCGAGGGCGGGGAAGAGATGTGCTACCGCCTGGGCGTAGTTCCATACGTGCTCACACGACCCGGCGCAGCAGCCGATGTCGTCGCAGCAACCCTCCCAGCCCCACAGCCGCCCATCGGTCTGGCGCAGCACAGTCGGCGACTTGAGGATCGTAAGGTTTGCGGCGACGGCCTCGATCACTTCCGGAGGTAGCGTCGTGTCGTAGAAACAGTCCGCAAATCGCTGGGACTGCTCGCGAAGGGCTGCGTAGGTCGCCCGCCAGTAGCCGTTGACCGCCTCGATGTCGGCGAACCGCCCCGCGTACCAGGGGGCGTAGCACTCCGTGTCTGCTGCCGGGCCGCAGCATCCAGGCTCGCTGCAACAAGCCTGCTCGTCTGCTGGGTGCTGACCAGAGCGCAGGTCGCTCCAAGGGACGTGCCAGGCCAGTCGCACGACGAAGGTCTTCTCCTCCCCCGGACCCAGTCGGAATGGCGCGTAGATGCTGCCCCCGGGGCTGGGAGCCCCTTCGGCAACCGGTCCGGCCGCGACCACAGCGCCCTCGGCGATGTTTCGCCATATGATCGTCAAGGGATCGAACCATCCGCCACGGAACCAGGCGCAATCTGCTCGTGCGTCCGGGTCGTCGACGACCACGCTGAACGCTCCCTGGTCCCGCGGGCGCTCCTCCGAGCCTGACTGATGCAGGACAAATCCGCCTGGCGTCGATCGGACCGCATCGCCGCTGGCGCCCTCCGCCGTGAAGTTCCTGGCGTGAAACGAGAACACGCCCTCGACCAGCTCTCCCGTGGGATTGCTGAGGTGGTACTCCAATCCAGCGACCGGTAGACTGGCATTGTCCTCGTCTCCCGGCGCAAAGGGGCTCCAACCCTCTATGCTCGCGTCCAGCGGCAGCTTGGGGTCGCTCAGGGTTACGGTTGCGAAGGGGAAGCGGGCCTGGAACTCAGCGGAGCGGAAATGCGGGAGCCCGTAGGTCTTGTCGCGGCTGCCGTTGCCAGCGCTGCCGTGCTCCCCGCCCCAGGGGAAGAAGATCTTCCACATAGGCACTGGTCCCTCCAGGACCCGCGCCACGTTCTCCTCGCCCTTCACACAGATCGCCGCGAAGATCAGTGGCTCGTGGAAGATGTCAGGCCGGTTGCGGACGGACACGTGCGAAAGCGTGCCCGTGCCCTCCAGGCAGACCATCCCGGCTCCAATGCCACCGAGGGGAAAGGCAATTCGACTGAGATGTTCACCGGTGTACGGGCCGTTGTACGTGTGCTGGTCGGTTCCCACGTGCGTCCTCCGTTGTGACGGCGTATGCAGACTGGCGCCCGCACGAGAAATCCCTCCGGCGGCCGTGCGCCGTCTGCCGGGTTCGTTGATCGCGGCTGGATCGGTCCAGCCAGGGTGGCGGGGACGTACCTGGATCGCTCTGCGCTTCCCCAAGGGCTAGTATAGGGCGAGTGTCAGATCGCGTCAATCAGTCGCGCAGGCCGGGCCGGCATCATTCGCCGGAGGATTCAGAGAGCGAGTGGGCGGCGCGCCTAGGCGCCGTCCGCAATGAACAACGGATTCGTCCAGGCGCGGTGTCGTTGGCTGTCCTCGATCTCGAGATAGGCGTAGGGCCAGGCCTCGGGAATTGTGAACGAGGCCTCGGTGAAAAGCGCGCCGTCAAACGACCCCACGCGAGTTCCCAGGGGACCTGGTCCAACCAGGCGCGCGTACTGCACCGGCGAGGTCCTGATCGTAACCTGATACCCGTCGCACGAAATTTCGTGGAACTCCGGGCCGCACGTCGAATAGAAGTGCCCGGCCCGGATCGCGCTCATGATCGCGTCCTGAGTGCAGCTTGATGCATTGACTACGACCCATCCGCCGTCCCAGCCGGGGTGGGATGGAACGATGTGCGCATCGTCGCAAGCGAACGCGAGCGTATCTGGGCAACGTTCTAACATCGCGCTCCAGTGAACGCCACCGTCGCCCTTGCCGTTGAGCCAGCGGCAGACGTAGTTGTAGACCTCCACCCCGTCGAAGCCCCAGCGCAGCGCATCCTCAAGAGAGTTGCCCATCCAGTGGGGATGTGCCAGGATGAGGATGCCGCCCTGCGCGCGTGCCGCGCCCAGCGCAGCGACGAGCCCCTCGTCTCGGCTCAGGCCTGTGAACGTACCGAGGCAGACCACGTGGAAGCTCGAGCCTGTGTCGTCCGTGCCATCGAGCTCAATGCCATCCAGCCAGAGCAAGGGGGCGTCTGCATCGCCTGCGGCAATGCGCGAGGCGACCCAGTGATCGGTTCGGAAGAGGAAATCGTACCCGGCGCCCGCGTACATGCGCGCAAGTTCTGAGAATGTCTTACCGCCATCGGATGCGGTGCTGTGCAGGTGGGTGTTGCCCTTGAACCATTTGCCGTTAGTGTTGTAGCGATGGGTTGGCACAGTTAGTGTTGTCTCCTTGTCACGCCTGCAGCTTCTGGCGGCAGGCAGTCCGCATCACGGTGGCGACCTCGTCGAGATCGAAGCGCTCTCCCGTCCACATGGCGAAGGCGAGGGCTCCCTGCTGGACGAGCATCTCCAGTCCATCGATCACAATTCCGCCCGATGCCCGTGCCTGGCGCAGGAGTCGTGTCTCCAGCGGGTTGTATACCAGATCGAACACCGTTTGACCAGGGGGGAGAGGCACACCCCGGGGCCAGATAGATCCCGCCGTATCCGGCCACATGCCGATCGTCGTCGCATTGACCAGCAGACCGGCCTCGCTGGTTGATTCGACAATCGTCTCTGGAGTAAGTGGCAGTGCTCTCAAGCGGCCCGACCACGCGGGGCACTCGCCCAGGTCTGCGATCAGGGTGCGGGCGCGCTCCACTGTTCGGTTGAGGATGACGATATCTCCTTCGCCCAACGACAGCAGACCGTACACCACGGCCCGAGCTGCCCCGCCAGCCCCCACCACGACGCTCCCCCCGCCAGCAGCGAAGTCATAGCCCCCGGAGCGCAGCGCGACCGTGAAGCCATCCACATCTGTGTTGTGTGCGGCTACGCTCGCGGACCCATCGTCTCTTCGCTCGATGACGAGCGTGTTGGCTGCTCCAAGAGCTTGCGCACTGGCGCTAGCGCAATCGCTCGCAGCAAGGGCCGCCTGCTTGTGTGGCACGGTCACGTTGGCACCGTGGAAACCCAGCGCGACAAGCCCCTTCACGGCGGAATCGACCTGCCCCGGGGCCACCGGCAGCGGCACGTAGCGGTAGTTCAGACCCAGGGCCTCGAAGGCGGCGTTGTGCATGGCTGGCGAGAGGCTGTGTTCGACTGGCGAGCCGATCAGACCAAACAGATGCGTGTGCCCGTCAATCATAGAGCGCCCCGATGGTGTGCATCAGCGCCACGAAGCCGGGGAACGAGTCTCCGATGCATTGCGCGTCCTGGATCTCGGTCTCCCCGTCGGCGATCAGTCCAGCCACAGCCAACGCCATCGCCAGACGATGGTCGCCGTGGCTCTCCACCCGCGCTCCGCGCAGCGGCGTAGGTCCCTCGACGACGAAACCGTCCGGCAGCGCTTCGATCTGCGCACCCAGGGCCCGCAATCCGGCGACCGTCGTAGCGATGCGGTCAGTCTCCTTGACGCGCAATTCGGCAGCGTCACGCACGACCGTTTTGCCACTCGCTTGCGTTGCGGCGACGGCGAGCGCGGGGAGTTCGTCGATCATGCGAACCACGGCCTCCCCCCCGACCTCTACCCCCCGCAGTTCAGATGTGCGGACGGTCACGTTGGCCACCGGCTCGTTCCCCTGCTTCCGCTCGTCCGCGAGCGCGATATCGGCTCCCATGTACCGGAGCACATCCAGGAGACCGGTGCGCGTGGGGTTGACCCCAACATCCACAATCGTGACTGCAGACCCAGGCACGAGCATCGCGGCGACCAGGAGGAACGACGCCGAGGAGATATCGCCGGGAACTGTCAGCAATATCGGCGCAAGCGAGGACGGTCCGTACAGCGAGACCGTCAGCCCGCTCACGTGCAGGTCCGCGCCCATCGCTGACAGCATCCTCTCCGTGTGGTCGCGGGCGGGTCCTGGCTGGCGAACCGTCGTCGGCCCATCGGCGTACAGGCCGGCGAGGAGCAGTGCGCTCTTCACCTGCGCGCTAGCAACGAGTAGCGAATGATCGTACCCCCGGAGCCGGCGCCCGCGGATGGTCAGCGGGCCGTGCCCGCCCGTCGTCTCTATGTTGGCTCGCATCTGGCGGAGCGGGCCAGCAATCCGTTCCATCGGGCGCCGCAGCAGTTGTTCGTCTCCGGAGAGCACACTGCCAAACGCCTGGCCCGCAAGGATGCCTGCGAGGAGCCGCATCGTCGTCCCCGATCGGGCACAGTCCAGGGATCGCTGGGGAGGCTTAAGCCCGTGCAGCCCTGCCCCGTGCACGGTCAACGAGGCCTCCCCGTGCACGTCGACTGGGATTCCAAGAGCTTGCACGCACGATAGCGTCGCCAAGCAGTCCTGTGACGGCAAGAACCCATCGACGCGACTCGGCCCGTCGGCCAGGCTGCCCAGCAGCAGCGCCCGGTGGGAGATTGATTTGTCGCCCGGCACGCGCACGCGGCCCCGCAGTGGACCGCTCTGACGTGCTGTCAGCTCACCCATCTTGAGGCTCCCCTAGCCGCGCCCCAGTCCCAGCTCACTGTGGAGGAAGCGCACGGCGTCCACCACCTGTTCCTCCGGAATGCAGAAGGAGACACTGTACTCAGTCGCGGCCTGGGCGACGGCGATGACCCGCGTACAGTGGCTGCCCAGCGCAGCGAAGGCGTGAGACACGATGCCTGTTTCGTTCCATCCGGGCACGCCGACGACCGAGATGGTGGCGACTTCCTCCTTGACCCCCAAGCTGCACGTGCCGTCCGAGACCTGATAGGTCTCTGTCGGCGCCTTTCCAGGGAAGGGCGCTCGCATGCCCGGAGAGCCCCACGCTGCGGGGACACCTTGCGAAAACCTGTCAGGTCTGATGAACTCGCGGCGAAGTACGCTGAGGCACCGCTCCTGGTCTCGGTTGCGTACGACGAGGTTCAGATTGTGCTCGGAGAAGGACTGGGAGAACATCGGTACGTAGATGCCGGCCTCGTCGAGGCGCTGCAGGGCGCGAGCGGACATCTCCAGGGTCCACGAGTCGTCATGGCTTCCGACGGCGATAAGGCTCAGACCCGTCGTCGAGATGATGGCTGGCAGCAACTCCCGGTCCGGACTGGGCGTCTCGACGATCAACGTGCCGGGGTGCGTGCGGTTGTAGCTATTGACGATGCGCAGTGTAATGCCACGTTCGGTGACCGGACGGATCGTCTTGGGGTGGAGCACGTCCGCGCCGTAGTAGGCCAGGTCAGCCGCCTCGGAATAGGAGAGCTCCGACAATGTACGCGCCTCGGGCACGATGTTAGGGTCGGCCGTCAAGATGCCATCGACATCGCTCCAGATCCAGACCTCGTCAGCGTCCAGCCCGGCGCCGATGATCGCGGCGCTGAAGTCGCTGCCGCCACGCCCTAGCGTTGTCGTCACGCCCTGCTCCGTCGCACCGATGTAGCCGGTGATGACCGGAATGACACCTCGCTCGGCGAGGGGCTTCACCCGCTGTTGGAGCCGCTCGCGCGTCTTGTCCATCAGGGGAGTGGCCTGGCCAAACTGGTCGTCTGTGACAAGCAGCTCAGATGCGCTGATCGCCTCGGCGCGCACTCCTCGTCCCCGCAGCACGGCAGCGAGCAGGTTCGATGACAGTTGCTCACCGAATGAGGCAACGGTATCCAGACCCCGGGGCGTCACCTCTCCCAGAACAGCGATGCTACGGTAGAGCCGGTCCAGTTCGTGCAGCCGGTCCTCCACCAGCCCTGCCACATCGACCCGCTCGGGGCTGTCCGCGAGCAGGGCTTCCACGACACCCAGATGCTTCTCGAGTAGCCCGGCTTTCGTCCTTCGATAGGCAGCGTCGTCCCCTTCGGCGGCCGCCCACGCCCCGGCGATCAACTGATTGGTGACAGTTGACATCGCCGAGACGACGACGACGGTCCCACCCTGGGGCGTGCCGTCCGTTCTGCTGTGCTGTTCCACTACGATGTCGGCAACGTTGGCCATGCGGTCGGCACTTCCAATGGACGTGCCACCGAACTTGTGTACGATCATGTTTCCTCCGGTCGTCAACTATGTCCCCACCTACGGTGGGGCGTCAGCAACGCTGGCCGAAGACTCGATTGCGCTGGTCACGGGTGCTCGCGAGCGCGGATCTCAGGCTCTTCTCATCGGCAGATCTGAGCAGATGCGCCAGCTCACGAAGCTGGGCCTGATACGCGTCTATCGAGGCAAGCACCGCCTCCCGGTTCGTCAACAGGATGTCGAGCATCATCGTCACATCGCTCGACGCAAGTCGGGACGTGTCGCGGAAACCACTCGCGACGGTTTCCCAGACGGCCGAATCGGTCGATGCGGCCGCCTGCCCCGCCCCGATCAGCGCGCAGGCTACAACATAGGGAAGATGACTGACCGTGGCCAGCAGGTGGTCGTGGCGCTCGGGATCGAGGATCAGCGCGGTTGCCCCAGTAGCCTCGACGAGCGCAACTCCGAGCGCCAGCGCAGCCTCGGAGGTGCGCGCGAGCGGCGTGAGGACAAACGTGTTGCCCCTGTACAGCGCCGGATCAGCGGCTCGGATGCCTGATACCTCTCGGCCGCACAGAGGGTGACCGCCCAGCGGCTGTACGTGATCTGGAAGCTCAGCCATCCTCCGAACTACCTGGGCCTTGGTACTGCCCATGTCCATCAGCAGGCAGTCTGCGGCCAACAGCGGCCCAATCTGATCGAGTAAGTGGAGAATAGCCAAGACAGGCGTAGCAAGGATCACCACATCTGCGTCGCGGACTCCCGAAGGCAAGTCGGTAGTGCCACGGTTGATCAGCCCGCGGGCAAGGGCTGTCTCAATCGTCTCCACACGGCGCGCGACGCCTATCACGGCCCGACAGCGCCCGCGTAGGGCGCCGGCCAGCGAGCCACCCATCAGGCCCAGTCCGACGATGGCGACGCAGGCGTCGGCGACTCGAGCGTCGGCGACTCGAGCCTCAGCGAGTTTAGTCACAGCGTTCGTCCGACGGCCTCGGCGACGGCGCGCAGGTTCTGCATCAGCGCGGCGAAGCGCGCGGGCTTCAGCGACTGGGCGCCGTCTGAGAGCGCATCCTCGGGATGTGGATGGACTTCGATCAGCAGTCCGTCGGCTCCGGCAGCCACGGCCGCGAGAGAGAGCGGCTCGACCAACTCCCACTTTCCCGTCCCGTGGCTGGGATCGACTACGACCGGTAGGTGACAGAGTTGCTTGAGCAGGGGTACGGCACTGAGATCGAGCGTGTTGCGTGTGTACGTCTCGAATGTGCGGATCCCTCGCTCGCATAGGATGACGCGTTCGTTGCCATGGGAGAGGATGTACGCGGCTGACATCAGCAACTCCTCTATCGTGGACATCATCCCCCGCTTGAGCATCACCGGGCGCTGAGAATCTCCAACGGCGTTAAGCAAGGCGTAGTTCTGCATGTTGCGTGCACCGACTTGTAGAACGTCAGCGTAGGTTGTCACGAGCGGCACCATCTGGGGATCCATCACCTCGGTGATGATGGGCAGCGAGGTCGCCTCGCGCACCTGCGCCAGGATCCGCAGTCCTTCCTCGCCCAAGCCCTGGAAGCTGTAGGGCGAGGTGCGGGGCTTGAAGGCACCGCCTCGTAGCATATGGGCGCCGGCGTCCTTGACGGCACGCGCGGCCTCGAGCATCTGCTCGGGTCCTTCGACGGCGCAGGGGCCCGCGATCACGATGACCTGCTGCAGGCCGATCGATATCCCGTTGATGTCGACGACCGTATCGTGAGGGTGGAACTCGCGGCTGGCGAGCTTGAATGGCCGCAGGATCGGCACGGCGCGCTCGACGCCGGCCATCCGCCCAATCTGCTCGCGGTCAAGCGGCCGCCCGTTCCCAATGATGCCGACGATTGTCCGCTCCTCGCCCTCTGAGACGTGTGTGCGGTAGCCGGCCTGTTCCCTCCGCACGATCACGTTTGCGATGCTCGCGCGCGTGGCGCCTCTCTTCATCACAACTATCATCTGTTCACCTCCAGACTCGTCTCGCTGGCTCACCAATCCTCGGTGTCGACCATCGGAGTCGTCGCGGCCGG
>JAUVSX010000162.1 GCA_030596915.1 Chloroflexota bacterium
ACGAGCAGATCGCCCGTTTCCTGGTGCGCGAGGCCGTTGGGCACATCGACGCAGACGAGATGCTGGTTCAGGCCGATGAAAGGGCCCAGCGCGCGTTGGACGAGGGGGTACTGGAAGCACTGGGGCAGGAGCTTGGAGTACACTTAAGTCTGGGCGCGGCGCTGGCTCGTGGCACAGGAGTCGTGTTGGTGACGCCAGATGGCCACCGACGCTTCGACAGCACGCTGGAGAGTCGTCTAACGCGCATGCACGAGAGACTGCGCACCGCCGTGTATCGCACGCTGATGGGCGAGGCACTGTGAGCGTACTGATCGGCCACGTGGTCTGGGTGAATGGCCCCGTGGTTCGCGCGCGGGGCTCCGAGCATGTTGGGCTGCTCGAGGTTGTCGAGGTCGGTGACGAGCACCTGGTGGCAGAGGTCATCGGTCTGGAAGGAGATGTAATCACCCTCCAGGTGTACGAGGAAACGTCTGGGCTGCGTCCGGGCGCGCCCGTCTTCGGCACCGGTCTGCCCCTCTCCGTGGAACTGGGTCCAGGGCTGGTGCAAAGCATTTTCGACGGCATTCAACGGCCCCTGCCGGTGCTGGAGATGCGTAGCGGAACATTCCTCGCCAAGGGCATTGAGGCCACCGCTCTCTACCGAAAGAGTAAGTGGAGCTTCACCCCGCAGATCGAGTCTGGAACGGACGTTCGACCTGGGCAGTTGCTGGGAGCCGTTCCAGAGACACCGGCGATAGACCATCGCGTTCTTGTTCCGCCGGGCATAGTGGGACGGCTGACGTGGGTGGCGCCGGCTGGAGAGTACACCATTGAGGAGCCGATCGCGCACGTTGAGAACGGATCCGGCACGACCGTGCTGACGATGCTCCAGCGGTGGCCAGTGCGCCGACCTCGCCCGTATCACCACCGTCTACCACCAACCGAAATGCTGGTTACCGGACAGCGGGTGCTGGACACGTTCTTCCCTCTGGCAAAGGGCGGCGCCGCGGCGATCCCTGGCGGGTTCGGAGCTGGCAAGACAGTGACGCAGCACCAGATCGCCAAGTGGAGTGACGCGGATGTGATCGTCTACGTGGGGTGTGGCGAACGGGGGAATGAGATGACCGACGTCCTCCGCGAGTTTCCGCATCTGACCGACCCACACACTAATCGTCCGCTGATGGAGCGGACGATTCTTATCGCCAACACCTCCAATATGCCGGTCGCCGCCCGGGAAGCCAGCATCTACACCGGCATCACTTTGGCCGAGTACTACCGCGATATGGGGTACGATGTGGCGCTCATGGCGGATTCGACGTCGCGATGGGCCGAGGCGCTGCGCGAGATATCAGGCCGGCTGGAGGAGATGCCCGCCGAGGAGGGCTACCCAGCCTATCTGGCCGCCCGATTGGCAGAGTTCTACGAACGGGCGGGCCGGGTCGTCACGCTGAACCAGGAGACCACTGGATCGGTCACCATCATCGGCGCCGTCAGCCCCCAGGGCGCCGACTTCTCCGAACCCGTGACACAGCACACAACGCGCTTTATCCGCTGCTTCTGGGCTTTGGACAAGGCCCTCGCTTCGGCCCGTCACTTCCCGGCGATAAACTGGCTCGATAGCTACAGCGAGTATGTCGACGAGGTCGTGCCCTGGTGGCAGGATCGAGGCCACGGCGAATGGCACAGGCTACGTGCACACGCCCTGGAGATCCTGCAGCGCGAGAGCCGCCTTCAGCAGGTGGTGAAGCTCGTCGGACCCGATGCGCTCCCAGACGACCAGCGCCTGGTCCTTGAGACAGCCCGCCTGTTGCGCGAGGGGTTTCTGCAACAGAATGCTCTCGACGAGATCGACAGCTTCACGACGATCGAGAAGCAGATTCGGATGCTCAGCATCATTCTGCGTTTCCATGACCGTGCCGCGGCCATCGTAGCGAAAGGGTGTCCGGTCGTTATTGTCCGGCGGCTGCCGGTTGTGAACACGCTCCTGCGGATGAAGACGTCGGTGCCAAACAGCCAAGTGGACTTGATCGGTGAGATCGAGCGATCCCTGGACGAAGAGATGGACGAACTCGAGAGCGACTACTCATGATCAGTGCTTCGGAGCGTGGTGGTCAGGAGGTCGTGGGCGCGGCTCGCATCGAGGGACCCATCGTCGTGGTCGAGGGCGTTACCGGAATCGGCTATGATGAGATGGCCGAGGTGGTTGACCGCCAGGGACGCATTCGTCGCGGTCGCGTCCTTGAGGTCGGCGAACGTTTCGCCGTGGTCGAGGTCTTCGCCGGCACCACTGGGCTCACTATTGCAGACACCAGCGTGCGCTTCGTCGGCGAGCCGATGCGCATACCAGTCTCGAGCGAGATGCTGGGCAGAATCGTCGACGGTCTCGGCGAGCCTATCGACGGAGGGCCCGCGCCGCTTGCGGAGCATTGGGCAGACGTCAACGGCCAGCCGATCAACCCCACAGCCCGCGTGTATCCGCGAGACACGATCCAGACAGGAATCTCCGCACTGGACGGTATGAACACATTGGTGCTGGGACAGAAGCTGCCGATCTTCTCGGGAAGCGGCCTGCCCCACGACCGGCTTGCGGCGCAGATTGTCCGCCAAGCTACCCTGACCCACACCGGAGACGCATCGTACGCCAAGCGCTTCGCGATCGTGTTCGCCGCCATGGGCATCAAGCACGATGTGGCGGCCTTCTTCCGCGAGTCCTTCACGGCTGGCGGAGCGATCTCGCGGGTCGCGATGTTCCTCAATCTAGCAGACGATCCACCGATTGAGCGGCTGGTAACGCCGCATACGGCCCTGACCCTCGCTGAGTTCTTGGCCTTCGAGCGCGATATGCACGTGCTGGTAATCCTCACTGATATGACCAACTACTGTGAAGCCCTGCGCCAGCTCTCGAACATTCGCGGCGAGGTCCCGAGTCGCAAAGGATACCCAGGTTACCTGTACAGCAACCTAGCCATGGTCTACGAGCGCACCGGCCGGGTGAAGGGCAGCAGGGGCTCGATCACGCAGATCCCAATCCTGACGATGCCCAACGACGACATTACACATCCAGTGCCCGATCTCACAGGCTACATCACGGAAGGTCAGATCGTTCTCAGTCGAGAGATGTTTCAGCGCGGCATATACCCCCCTATTGCGGTGCTTCCCTCCTTGTCACGGTTGATGAAGGATAGCATCGGCCCTGAGCACACACGCGCTGACCACGCCAGCCTTGCGGCGCAACTGTACGCTGCCTATGCCCACGTCCAAGACGTGCGGTCACTGGCCTCGGTCATCGGCGAAGAGGAACTAGCTACCGCAGATCAGGCCTACCTCCGGTTTGGTAGGGCGTTCGAGCAGGAGTTTGTAGGGCAGGGCCCTGAGGAGAGCCGTACGATCGAGCAGACTCTGGACATTGGGTGGCGTGCGCTCTCCATCCTCCCCCGCGATGAGTTGACCCGCGTCTCCGAAGCCGAGATCAACGAGCACTACGGAGAGCACTAAGATGTCACGTATTGCGACCGCCCCGACCCGTAGCAATCTGCTCAGAATTCGGGAATCGTTGGAGCTTGCTCAGGAGGGACATGATATACTGGACAAGAAGCGCGAGGTATTGACAACGGAGCTTGTGCACGTGGCCCACGATGCCGCGGCGCTCCAGGAACAGGTGTGGGACATGTTGGCTCAGGCGTACCACGCACTGGAACTAGCCCGCCTGTCAATGGGCCGAGAGCGCCTTGAATGGGCAGCGTTGTCCGTCAATCAAACTGTGGATGTCAGAGTGCAACCACGCAGCGTGATGGGCGTTGTGATTCCCACCGTCGATGCCCAGGGCGCGCCTCCTGAGATGCCCTATGGTTTGGGCAACACAACCGTCGCTCTGGATGAAGCTGCTGCTCAGTTTCGGCACGTCCTGGGCAAGATTCCTCCGCTGTCGGAGCTGATGACCACGGTATGGCGGCTCGCTCTGGAACTGCAGAAAACGCAACGACGAGTCAATGCGCTCCAGTATATTTTCATCCCTCAATACGAGGAGACCATCGCCTTCATCGAGAACTCCCTGGAGGAGAGGGAGCGCGAGGAGATCTTCCGGCTGAAGCGTATCAAGTCACGGGCTGTTAAGCCGAGCGTTGGTCCTGCAACGCGGGAGTATGAACAGCCCTACAGGGACATAGGCGGTAGCAAGGCGGCTTCGCACGACTTCGGTTAGGCAACGACGCTCGGGAACTCACGGACTCAAGCGAATGGAGGTTGTTTGTGGAAGAACGGAGCCCGTTCACGCGCATTCTGGTGCCGACCGATGGATCCGAGCCCTCTATCTCGGCAGGGCTCCTGGCGGTCCGGATCGCCGCCACACACGGCGTGCCAGTAGTATTCTTGTACGTTGTGGATAGCGTCGCCGCAGTGAAGATGGCCGGCGCCACGTCCAGGAGTACCGAGGCGGTCAGGGAGACTCTCCGAGAGAAGGGACGAAGCTATCTGGACTACCTCACCCGTATGGCACACCGCAGGGGGCTTGAAACCGAGCAGGTCACTCGCTATGGCATCCCCCACAGAGAAATAGCGGACGTCGCGCGGGAGTGCAGGGCGGATTTGATCGTGATCGGGATGTCGGGCAGCGACAGGCCCCGCCGCCTGGACATCGGCAGCGTGTCCAAGCGAGTCATCGAGTCGGCTCCCTGTCCGGTTCTCGTATGTAGACAGGGCTCTCTTGGACGGTGATCGGGGCGGGGGAGAGCTGGCACACGTTCGCTCTTAGGGAATCAGTTGGCGTCGAGACGTCCTGAGATACTGGCACCTAAGCACCCGGAGCCACTTGCGGTCGTCCCGCGGATTTGCTATAATCGGTCCCAGATAGTGCGAGCCTTGTTGCTCTGAAGGCAATAGCCTGGGGCATTCCTCAAAGGTCTTACTGTGCGCATCTACGTGGATTTCTTGGGGGACGCGCGCCTCGCCACGGCAGTGAAGCAGACCGAGCTGGACGTTGCGCCGAGCACTTCATTCCGTGGTCTGGTGCGCCTTATTGGTGCGCGGTATCCCACGCTGATCAGCACGGTTATCGAGGCCGATGGCGAGACACTGATGCCAGCGAACATCCTTAACGTCAACGGCAGGCGCACGATTCGCAGAACCGAGATGGACGATGGCCCCAGCGACGGGGACCGAATCACCTTTATGTCGATACTCGCAGGAGGTTAGCACTATGTATGGATACAGTGGCAAGATTCTCCACATCGATTTGGGGGAGCGCAAGACGTGGGTCGAGTCCAAGCCGGAGGAGTGGTATAAGGCGTACATTGGCGGAGTCTCGATGGCCAGCCGCCTGTGCTGGGAAAACATCGAGGTGGGATGTGACGCGCTCTCGCCTGGGAACCCCATCTGCATTGCTGGCGGGCTCTTCGCCGGCACGCCGGTGCCGGTGGGCGGCAAGTTCGGCATGGCATCGAAGTCGCCGCTGACGAGCTTCATCGGCGACAGCCTGTCTGGCAGTTGGCTGACGATTGCGCTCAAGCGCTCTGGATGGGATGGTGTGGTGATTCACGGAGCCAGTGACAGTTGGGTCAACGTCTTCGTCGATGATGACAGGGTCGAGTTTCGCGACGCCACGCACTTATTGGGTATGAGCACCCTGGACACCGAGGACACGATCCGCGACGAGTTTGGCGACGACCAGGTCCGTTCCGCCGTGATCGGCCCGGCCGGCGAGAATCTGGTGCGCATCGCAAACGTCAGCAACGACGAACGGAAAGCGGGCCGCACCGGGCACGGAGCAGTCTGGGGCTCCAAGAAGCTCAAGGCGCTCTCGATCCGCGGCACAAACGGCGTCCGCGTGGCCGACCCGGAGACGCTTACAAGGCTCTCGTACGACATTATGGAGGCGTCACAGGGTCCCCACACGCAGAAGTACCGGATCCTTGGAACATCGTCCAACGTGCTGAACATGAACAAGCTCGGCCTCCTGCCCACGCGCAACTACCAACAGGGCACCTTTGAGGACGCGGAGTTGGTGAGCGGCGAGTACCTGCACGAGCACAACAAAGCCAAGACGGTCGCCTGCGCCCAGTGCCCCATCGCATGTGAACAGGTCGGACAGGTCAAGGAAGGACCCTACGCTCCGGCAATGGGCCACATTGAGTACGAATCGCTCTACGCGCTGGCGCCCAACTGCGGCGTGAACGACATGGAAGCCGCGATCAAGGCCATCGTCAACTGCAATGAGCTCGGCACGGACACGATGAGCACAGGCGTGACGATCAGTTGGGCGATGGAATGCTATCAGAAGGGAGTGTTCACCAAAGAAGACTTCAAGTGCTCCAAGTACCCGGAGGGCTTTGAGGCCTCCTTCGGGAACGGGCAGGCAGTCGTGACGCTCACAGAGATGATCGCTCACCGCGAAGGCTTCATGGGCGATCTCCTGGCTGAGGGCACGCGCCGCGCCAGTGCGAAGATCGATGCGGAACGCGGTACCGAGACGTACAAGTGGGCGATGAACATCAAGGGACTGGAACTGCCTGGCTACGACGCACGGACGCTGAAGACGTTTGCCCTGGGGTTGGCGGCGGGCGTCCGCGGTGGCTGCCACAACCGGTCAGCGGCCTATGACCCCGACATCAAGGGAGAGGTGGATCGGTTCAGCGTCGACGAGACCCGTGGCAGATTGGCGAAAAGCACCGAGGAGTACGCCGCCGTCTACGATACCTTGCCGCTCTGCAAGTTCATCCGCCGCTGCTTCACGGGCCAGGCCGATCGCGCCGGGGCGTGGCCGGTCATCGCGCAGCTGATCAACGCGACGACGGGCTGGGACTACGGCTACGACGACGTTGACCTGATCGGCGAGCGCGCTCACACAATCAAGAAAGCATTCAACATCCGTGAGGGCTGGACCCGTGACGATGACCATCTGCCCTGGAGATGGCAGAACGAGCCGATGAAGGAGGGGCCTTCCGCTGGCTACGTGGTGACCTCCGAGGAGCTCG
>JAUVSX010000046.1 GCA_030596915.1 Chloroflexota bacterium
CAGGCGCACGAGGAGAACCGCACGGCAGAGCTGAAACCGACGGGGAGCGTCGAGGAGCACGGAGTCCGGAGACGGGAGAGCCATGATTCCTCCAGAGGGCAACATTGGTGCGGGGAAGACGACGGTCGGCAGGACTGTCGCACGCTCGGGCAGTCTGGGCTTCGTCGAGGAGCCCACCAAGATGTGGCGCGAGGGCTTCAACTCGAATCTGCTCGATCAGTTCTATCGCGATCCTCACCGTTGGGCGTTCACGTTCCAGATCTGCGCCTTCATCACACGTGCCAAGACGTGGCGCGAAGTGCTGGCCCTAACGGATCACTCGCGGGTGATCCTGGAACGCTCCATATTCTGCGATCGCAACGTGTTCGCTGAGAACTGCTACCGCACCGGGCTGATGTCGCCCGCCGAGTTTCAGTTGTACACGGGTCTATGGGACTTCCTGGTGGCCAACTACTGCGTCGAGCCTGATCTGATTCTGTACCTCCGCACTCCCGCTGACGTGTGTATGGCGCGGATAAAGGAACGGGATCGCATCGAGGAAGTCGGGATTCCCCCGGAGTACCTACAGCAGCTTGAGAGCCTGCACGATGAGTGGCTGGTAGACAACCCCAAGGCTATCGTATTGGACGGAGAGCGTCGCTGGACGACGGACGAGCTCCTGTCGATCATCGATTCCGGGTTGAGAGAACGGTAGCCAGCCATGTCAACGCCGCTGCGCACCAGTAGTGGGATTGCGTTCAGCACGACGCGCGGCTAGATGACCGTCTGAGAGGGAGGACAGAAATGACCAAGTACCGCATTGCGTGGATGCCCGGTGACGGGATTGGCAACGACGTGATGGATGCCGCCAGGATTGTCCTGGACAGACTCGCCCTGGATGCCGAATACGTTCCGGCGGACATCGGATGGGAGTTCTGGCGCCGGGAAGGTGATCCTCTGCCTCCCCGGACTGTCGATACCCTCAAGACGTGCGATTGTGCGCTCTTTGCCGCCATCACCTCAAAGCCTAAGGCCGAGGCCAGCGCGGAGCTAGCGCCGGAGCTGCAGGGGAAAGGCCTTGTCTATCGAAGCCCAATCGTCCGTCTGCGGCAACTCTTCGACCTCTATGTGAATCTGCGCCCCTGCAGGGCTCTGAAGGGCAATCCCCTCAACTACCGGGATGACATAGACCTCGTGGTCTTCCGCGAGAACACGCAAGGTCTCTACGCGGGGGTGGAGTTCCACCCGCTGCCGGGCGAGGTGCGTGCGGCACTGGAAGCTCACAGCGACAACATGCGAGCATTCGACGGGATCACGGATGAGGACATCGCGGTCTCCTGCCGCATCTTCACCCGGGAGGGGTGCCGACGCATCGTCAGGAGCGCGTTCGAGTACGCCAGAGAGTGCGACTACCCCACGGTCACGCTTGCCGAGAAGCCCAACGTCTTGCGCGAGACCTCCGGCTTGATGGTGCGAGAGGCGCGGCAGGTATCGCTGGAGTTCCCCGGGATCGAGCTGTGGGAGACGAACGTCGACGCGATGGCAATGTGGCTGGTGAAGAACCCGCAGGACTATGGCGTGTTGGTCGCCAGCAATATGTTTGGCGACATCCTGTCTGATCTCGCGGCTCAGCTGGTTGGTGGCCTGGGCTTCGCCGCCAGTGGGAACATCGGGGACAGCTTCGCCGTCTTTGAACCGACGCACGGGTCGGCGCCCAAGTACGCCGGCCAGTACAAGGTGAACCCCACAGCGATGCTGCTGGCCATCAAGTTGATGCTGGACTGGCTGAAGGAAACATCGCTGGCCCGTGCACTGCAGCAGGCGATTGAGCAGGTGATTGCCGAGGGTGACGCACGCACCTACGACCTGGGTGGGAAGGCCAGTACCCTGGAAGTGGCCAGGGCCGTTGCTGAACGCCTGTAGGCGGCAGCCGCGCTTGAGTCGGCCCCTGGCCACAGCGCCACGGCTCAGGCTTCGTGTGGCGAGGCAGCAACCGCCCTCAACCACTAGCACTGACGCAAGCAACCTCATCCACAACCCCACCGAGGCGTCCCCCCGTAAAGACCTCCCGGGCGCCTCATTGCGGCGCCCGCGTGTACCATACGAAGCGAGGGCGCCATCGCGGCTCTCGCTCCGAACCCTCTATGACTGCCAAGGCCCGGGGTCTCGGTTGCGATCCGTCTGCGCCAGAAAGCGGCAGCCACGGCGGGTGCCCGCGCGCATGGACAGCCGAGGCCCTAACCAGGGAGAGGCGCGCGACGGGGGAGCTGCTCGCCTCTAACCAAGCGCCACGTCCTTACCTACGCGCCGAGGCAGGTAAGGGAAGCGTCTGGCGTGGACTGCTTACGGGCACACCAACGGATAGCGCAGCCCTTGCCAGCGCGCGGCGTAGGGAGGGGCGTCGTCCGAGGGCGCTCGGCGAACGGGCCGACAGTCAGTCTAGTCTGACCCGGCGAGATCCAGCACCAGGGCGTGCACGACGTCGACGTTGAGGCGGAGCACTTCCCTGTCGACCTTGTCCAACTTATCGCTGGGAAGGTGTAGGTGTGGGTACCGGAGACCTCGGTGAGAAATGTAGACCGCCGGAATGCCTGCCTCGACGAACGGCGCGTGGTCCGACGTGGGCCACGGCGGGGTCTGCCAGTCGACGCGCCCGAAGCGGTCGAAGAGGCCAAACCGCTCGAACGCCCTTGCGACCCGCGCCTTGAGATGCATCCCATCTTGTGTTACGTTGACCCTGGTGGGCGCGTTGCACGCGGGCATGTCGAGATTGATGACAGCCTCAATCGTTCCCAGACGACCGGTCTCCTCAAGAGCCTGCACATGATGCTTGGACCCCAGCATCATGTACTCCTCGGCACCGAAGGTGGCGAACTGCACCGTCCTTGGGAGTCTGACACCCGACAGGCGCCTCGCCACCTCTAGTGCGACCTGTACACCGCTCGCGTTGTCGACAGCACCAGGGGCGTTGTATTGAGTGTCGTGGTGAGCGGCGACCAGAACCACGCTGTTGAGGTCGCGACCGGGTCGGGTGGCCAGCACGTTGCAGGACGTGGCATCGGGCCTGCGCGTGGCGCGCAGCGTCAAGCGCGCCCTGAGCACCGGGTAGTCGTCGACCCAGCGCTCGAGAGCCTGGGCCTCCTCGCCGCCGACAAGGACCGCTGGAACAGCCCGAGCTGGCTCCAGGAGGGTCATAGCTGCTCCGGGGCCCTGCAGCCTGGTGATGATGTGCGCACGCTGCACGCCAGTCTTCGGATCGATCAGCGCGTGCTTGTTGCACTCAAGCCCCTTCAGCAGTGCAGTCCTGCCGATCCGGCGCACGGGCAGGTCAAGCCCAGCGGGAGGCGTGCCAGGCGCGTAGACGAGGGCGAAACACGGAACAGGGGCGACGAAGGGAGCGGTGATGGACAGTTCCGGGGGATCAAGCAGCTCCCAACCCAGGAACTGAAAGCACTCGAGCGATGTCTCCAGGCCGAGCGCCCGGAATTGACCCTCGATGAAGCGGGCGGCCTCCAGCTCTGCGGGGGTGCCCGCGAACCGGACGCCTATCTCTTGCGCCAGGTGCTCGATTACGTCGATGTCCACGACGCGCGCGCGTGCTCCCCGCGAGCTCTGGCTTGAGTAACCCGATGCCCGCGGGCTCAACTGGATCGGTCCGCGTAGTCGACCGCCCACGTCCCACCGGGGACGTTCCCACCCGAGGGGCCCCACAGCGAGACCTGTGAGTCAGGGGCGCCGTGGGCGGCCAGATGCTTCACCAACAGCTTGTGCAGTTCGGCGACTACGCTGCGGTGCTCGTCGGCGATGTCGTTCGCGGCCAGCGGGTCCGCGTCCAGGTCATAGAGCTCAGGCTCGCCTTCCGCACCCACAGGCGCGTAGCCCCACTTCTCCGTCACCAAGAAGGGCGTGCTGGCCTTTCTGGGCGGTCCTGCCCCTTGCGCCACGAAGTCCAGGCCCTCGCGTCGCCGCTTGTCGAGCGGGGGAGCCGCCGTCTGTATGTGAGATCCGCTGACAGCGAACTCCCGGTGATCGGGTGACCGAGTCAGCACAGCCTCCGCGAAACTGATTCCCTCGAATGGCTGCTCGGGGACCGCGGAGACATCTGCCAGATCGAAGAGGGTGGGAAGAATGTCCACGGGTTGGGCTATCAGGTCCAGGAAACCGCCGCGCGGCACGTCGCCGCCCGCCACCAGGAACGGAACGTGGCCAAGCTCCGGATATAAGGGCCAGTACCTCGGGTCGGCATCGTGGATGTTCGACTTGCCGGTTCGCCCGTGCTCCCCGATCGACATTCCGTGATCGCTGGTGACAGCGAGGATCGTGTCGTCCCACAGTTGCAGGTCGTCGAGCTTCTGGAGCACACGCCCAATCCAACGATCGACCAGCTCCGCCTCGGCGGCGTAGTGCGCCCACAGGTTGTGAAGCTCGGTAGGCGTGTACGCCGATGCAGGGCCGTAGTTCGGATGCCACATCGGCGGTCCGACATAGTCGGGATCGTAGCGGCGTGCCAGGTATTCGGGAGCGTCCCACGGCTCGTGCGGGTCGAAGAAGTCCACCCACAGGAAGAAGGGTGCGGCTTCCCAGTTCTCTTCCAGCCAGCGGATTGCCGTAGCAGCCGTCTTTGCCGGAAAGGTCTCTGTCTCGTAGCGAGGATCGCGGTTGGTCAAGCGGTGGGTATCGAGGAGCGTGCGACCACGAAAGGCGGGGCGCACGCGGGTCTCGTCAGACGCCACCACGGTCGGGATGGGGTCATTGAGGTGGAGCAGCGGCTTGTCACCCTCCTGCCCGCGGTGCTGAAAAGCTGCATCGAAGGCGTGCTGAAAGCGCGCGTTGAAGAGGTGCGGGCAATCGCAAATGAGCTGGGTGCCATAGCCTGCCTGTCCTAGTAGAGCGGCCACGTGGTTGCGGCTGCTCTGGTCAATGGGCTGCCAGCCGTAATGGGGCCAGCCAAGCACGCCCGTGGCGAGATCGGTGCGGTGGGGAATGGTCGGGAAACTCCCCGTATAGAACCGGCCAATCTCAGTGGCCCTCTCGGCGACGTAGCGGTCCAGCGCTGGAGTCCGGACGGGTTTCTCAGCCCGGTCGCCGAGATTGTCATAGCGGAAGGTATCGGTGATGATGATCACGATGTTCTTCATTGTCGTCTCCTCATAGCCAAACTTGGTTCGCGGGGGACTTCACGAGGCCTTCTCAACGACTGCCTCGGCAATCTGGCCCAGGTAGCGTCCGTCGAAGGTTACGTCGGCGGCGAGTGCCACCCGCGGATACACGAATCGGTACCCAGCAGGAATGCGCACGCGGAAGACCTGTTGGCCGCGTTTGCCGCCAGGGATCGACACGGTGGCGCCCACGGGTTCGCACGACCAGCCGGCTGGTAGCCTTAGCTCGACCTGGGCCTCTGCCGGCTTGTCAAGGAAGTTCGTGATGCGGACCTCCAGGCTGAGCGTATCGCCGGACCGCGCGAGGGACTGATAAGGGTAGATCTGGACCCAACTGGGTTCGAGGCCGAAGTTCGCCTCACCGGGCAGAAGCGCCTCGAACAACTGCGTCATCTGCAGAGCCTTAGCCGCAAACCGCTGATAGACCGTGGGAGCGACTTCGGTCTGGAGATCGTGTCCCGCACACAGAATGTCCGGTGCGTATTGCTGGTAGAGCCGAGCAGTCTGTTGGTGGCTAGTCTTGTGGACGTGCTTCCGATAGATCAGGCTCGGCGTGCTGCCCGTGAGCGGAAAGACGTTGTCGCCCGAGAAGGCAACCGAGTGGCCATCGATCGCCGAGAACATACCCATGTGGTAGTCGGCGTGGCCCGGTGTGTAATGGATGGTGAACTCGAACCCCTCCCATTGCAGGCGCTCCCCATCGTGGAACGTGCGGTGAACACGAATCGGATCGGGCAGCACGCAGCCGATCAGCTCGCCCCGGGGATTCTCGAGTATCTCCTTCATGTTCTCGTACGCCCAGCATTGCACGCCCAACTGCCGCTGCAGATAGGGGATGCCATTGACGTGGTCGTCATGGTAGTGGCTGGGCAGCACAGCCTCAATCTCGCGCACGCCGTACTGTGTTCGCAGCCTCTCGAGAGAATGCTCGACGAAGCGCACTCGCTCGCGGGGCTCGAAGTGGATCTGGGCCGGCGAGAAGAGGCTGAGATTGGGCGCGCCGAAATCCACAAGCAGTGCTTTCCCCGAGTCAGATGTGATCACGTAGAAGTAGGAGCACGCGTACGTGGCAGCCAGCACGTGGGGTAGGACTGGGACGAAGTCGATCTCGCCTGCAGGCATCATCCCATTGCTCAACAGTTTGTAGAAGCTGGTGAGCTTCTCTAGTGTCTCTCGGATGGCGCCGTGGGGATCCCACATCGGCTCGCCATGCGAGGGACATAGCAGCCCTGGCTCGCAACGGGTCAGATTGGCGAGGGAGAGGATCGCCGCCTCGACGCCGTCGACCGCGCCGTAGTTGTACTGCATATCGTACATCGTCTGCACCTTGCCTGGCGCGAAGAGCAGGTCGCCGGTGAAGGCAACTCGGCGTCCATCGATCTCAGCGAGCAGCGCGAGCGACCCCACACTGTGGCCGGGCGTGGGCAAGACAGTGAAGTCGGTACATCCGTGGGATAGCGTGGCAAAGTCCTCCAGCGAACCCGCGACCGGCACGTCGTGGGTCAGCGAGAAGTAGGTGTTGCGAACGTTGTACACGTTGTAGGTCTGCTTCGTGGCCCAGACTAGCTCGGCGTGCTCGAACAGATGCCGCTCGTGCTCTGGCCCGTAGATGGGGGTGCCGGCGTTGGCCGCGCGCAGATCCCCCTGACCCTGGTCGCGGTCCTGGTGCGTGTGCAGGATACCGCGCACGCGACTCGCGCCAATCTCGCCCAGATGGTCCAGCACCGCGCCGCTGCCGAAGTCGACAAGCGTCGCCTCCCCACCATCGACGACGGCGTATACCCTGCATGTGTCTTCGAAGCAGTACAGATTCTCAGATAGGTGTTGCCACGCCGATTCCGTAGCCACTGTCTCACCTCCTCTGCGGTGCGCCTGTATCCGCAGGGCTCCGCACCCGCGCTAGCGACCGATTCCCACAAGCCGCGTCAGCAGATTGCGGCGTGATTCGATAGCACCCTGCGGACAGACCTCGGCACAGCACATACAGCCGACGCAGCGCTCGGAATCGAACGCTGGCGGGCGCCCAAATGCCACCGCGTCTGTTGGGCAGACCTCCGCGCACCTGCCGCAACCGGAACAGGCGGAGGGATCCACAATCGGCCTGAGTCGCAGCGCGCCCAGCAAGGGGCGCGTGATCCACGACGGCACCCGGTAGTACCACCGAGGGCCCGGCAAGACGACGGGTCCGAAATCGAGGGCTCGCGCCTGGTCGACGACCCGAACGCCATCGATGTCTGCCTCCCCAAGCCCGCGGGCGCCGGCTGCCGCCAGATGGGCCACCCGACCTGGGGGGAAACCCATCGCACGGGCAACGGCGGTGTCCAGGGCCACGCAATCGACCGACGCTACAACGCAGCCGTACCATCGGGGCGTGCCAGCGAGCCCCGGCCCGTTGCCCTCCTGGCCGAGCACACCGTCGAGGATCGTAAGGGCGGGAGTTGTCAGCTCGAGCACATCGACCAAGACCTGCGCGAAAGCAGCGCTTCCAGGCGCTCTGAAGTGTGCTTCCCGCTTGCGCTTGCCTGGTATCGCGCCAAACATGTTCTTGATTGCGCCCGTGTACTGGGCAAAGGCGTGGGTCTTCAGCTTCGGCAGGTTGACGACGAGGTCAGCCTCAACCACCGGTCTCGCGATGAAATAGTCAGAGCCGTTCAGCCGGCGCCAGGCGACGCCATCAAAGGGAACCAGGCGAGCACCGGCCTGCTGAGCAGCGCGCGCGGTGCCGGTGGTCTGCCAGACCTCGTGCGTCACGGAGATCGGCCCACCCGGCGAGTCGCCGATGAGGACTGTGCCACCAGCCTCGATCACCAGCTCAGCGACGGCCTGCACAACAGCGGGATGTGTTGTCACCGCCCGCTGCCAGGGGGCGGGCGAAAGCAAGTTGGGCTTGAGCAACACCCGCATCCCCGGCCGAACGAATCTTCGCACGCCCCCCAGTGGCGCAAGTGCGGCCACGATGGCGTCGCGCACGGCCGCCGGTGCGTAATTCTCGCACCTACGAACCGAAACGACGGGTATCTCCGCAGGCGCAGGGGTGTGGCTGACGGCTGTCGGGGGCACACCCGACCCCAGATCCGACATCACGGTCTGCCGAAGTCAGCGATGAAATAGTAGCCCCACGGAGCCTTGGCGACACCGACACCAACCTCCGTGAACCAGGTGTGGAGCATCATGCGCCTGTGCGCATCGTCAGGCGGGACCTCATCCATCCAGATGTCGACAGCGCCTTGTGGACTCTGTCTCTGTGCCCAACACTCGGCCCAGCCGGATCCCTGGTAGCCAGCGCGCCGGACGCGGGTCTTGATGTCGGCGCCGTCAGACCCAGTGTGGCTGCACCAACCTCGCTGCACACAGTCGTTTGCGTGCGCCTGGGCGGCTGCGGCGAGCGTGTCGTTGTAGGTGTACGATGGCAGACCATGCTCCGCGCGGATGACATTGATGATGCGCACCGTCTCGAGTGGCCAGTCAGCGATGTCCGCCGGGGGAGGCGCAGCATCAGGCACGTAGGCCACGGTGGCTGCTGGGGCGGGCGGAGCGCCGGCTTCGCCAGTTGCCGTAACGACTTGTGTCGGCAAGGGCGGCACCGGTGTCTCGGTGGGCTGCTCCTCGACGTACATGGCCAGGGTATCCAGCGGCAAGACGATCTCCTGGCCAACTCGAATCTGGTTGGCATCGGCCAGTTCATTGACTTCCTGAAGCCGCACCAAATCGAGTTCGAACCGGCGCGCGATGTGGCTGAGTGTCTCTCCATCCCGGACGATGTGAAGGACCCAGTACCGCGAGGCTGTCTCCCACCCGTCGGCGGAAGGCACCCGGAGAGTATCGCCGGCCATCAGGACTGTGGAACCACCAAGACCGTTCGCTCGCTGAATAGCGGCCATCGGGACGCCCCAGTCGGCAGCAAGCCCCAGCAGAGTGTCGCCCCCCTGCACGGTGTATTCGGCTGCCTCGGTGGCCACGGATGTTGGAAGGGGCGCCGTAGCCACGGCCACCTGCGCCGTTGGAGTGGGCAGTTGGGTGGGCGTAGCGGTCGGTGCACGCGGCTGCGGGCTTGCAGTGAGCCCTCGGCTCGGCGTGGCGCCACCTCCTGCTGGCGTGGTTGCACAGCCTGCCAGAACCGCACCGAGTGCGGCTAGCCCAACGGCTTGCGCGACGTAACGAGAAGTGCAGCCTCTCACGCTATCCGCCTTGATCGGATGCCCAGAGGAACGCTGGCTCCCGGCGCCCACTCCTCATAGCTAGCACTGACCTTCTGGGGCATCCTACCCGGCTGGTTCCCCATCGAGGTAGCGGGAGGCCACTACTCCTGGGAGCAGGCAGGCCACCGCTGTTATCCCAAACATCACGCGGATGCCCACAGCGTCGGCCTGCGCTCCGCTCAGTGCTGGGCCTCCGAACATGCCGACGGCGTAGACGGATATAGCGCTGGCCAGCACTCCGCTGAGCGCTGGGCCCCCGAACATACCGATGGCATAGACGGATTGGAATAGCCCCATGGCGGTCGTGCGACTCGTCTCGGGGACGTGGCGGATAGTCATACCCATGAGAACAGGGTAGCCGATCCCCTGTGCAAGACCAAGAAGGATCTGGGCAAGGTACAGCACGGCTACAGAGGGCGCGACCGCCGCTACCCCCAGACCTGCACCAAGCAGAATGAAGCTGGCGAGAACGAGGTTCGACGCCCGGGTACGATTGGCGAGCGCGGTTGCCAGTAACTGGCCGACCACCGTCACACCAATGTTCAAGCTCATCATCAGACTCAGTGTTACATCGCTGGCGCCCAACTCTCGCGCGAGGATCGGTAGGAAACCGAATGTGGCCGCCCAGCTACCGTACTGGGCGACGGCCGCGAGCAGAGACGGCACCAGAACATCGCGACGCGTGATAAGCCGTCCAATCTCCCCCACAGCGGGACGGCGCCGTGCGTGTCCCTTCTCGCGAACCGGCAGGATAACGACGACAGCGAGGGCGGCCATACCAGCCGCGAGCAGGAATGCGAGGCTATAGCCACCGCTCAGTTCGTTGATGGAACCGGTCACGCCCGTGGCCAGCGCGCGTCCCAGGGAACCAGCAAGCATGAGTATGGCGCTAGCCCGCACAGACTGATCGGAAGGGAACAGGCTGCTGAAGATGACCACCAGCGGAACCCAGGCGCTCGCGGCCAGTCCCGTCACCGCGCGCCCGACCAGGATTCCGGTGGCTGTGTCCGCGAGACCCATGATCACCGCACCGGCTCCTGCCAAGACGAACCCCGCGATGATGAATGGCTTGCGCCTGCCAACCCAGTCGGAGGCAATACCAAGCGGGAAGCGGACGATGCCCTGCCAGATGCCGTACTGAGCCAGAACCACGCCGACCATCGCCAAGGTGTCACTCTTGGACACGATGTACGTCGGCAACGTCGGCACGTAGAGGTACAAGGCGGCCCAATAGAGGAACACGGCGATCGCGTAGATGATAATGGACGATTGTCGGCTGGACGGCTCCGACCGGGCGGCGGCTTGGGCAGGAAGTGCAGAAGGCTCTGTCAAAAGGGGACTCCTTGGCGGCACAGGCCGTGGTTGTGTGGGCAATCTCGGCGGCTGACCGGTCTGTCTAGTGATTGACCGTGCCCCTCCATCCAGACCCGACCGATCACACGCCGGCTCCGTCCGTCCAACGGACCGCATTCTACCACGCGCGAGCAGCCACGCCAGAAGCCAGAGAGCCAACCGCGGCCAATTGCCCGGTCAGGTTGATAGCCACTCGCCTGCGGCACGTGGCAGAGTATGTACGGACCCCTGACGCACCGTGGGTCCAGGAAGCGACTCGATGAACAGGCTTCCGTAGCTCCTGGTCAGAAGTCGCTTGTCAAACACGGCCACGACGCCGCGATCGGTCCGCGTTCGGATCAGCCTTCCGAAACCCTGCAGGAAACGCAGAATGGCCTCGGGCACGGCATACTCAAGAAACGGGTACTCAAACGTCTCAGACCGGGCCGCAAAGATGGGATCGGTGGGTACGCTGAAGGGTAGCTTGGCGATTGCTAGGCAACTGAGCGCCTCACCAGGCACGTCAACGCCCTCCCAGAAGCTGCGCGTGCCGAGCAGAACACAGCGGTTGCCGGCTCTGAAGTTCTCCAGGAGCCGGCGGCGCGAGATACCCTCGCCCTGTGCTTGCACAGTGATGCCATCCTGCGCCAGCGGAGCCCGTATCGCTCGCAGCGTAGATCGCAATTGGCTGTACGATGTAAAGAGCCCCAGGGCACGCCCCTGGGTGGCGCGAAAGAGCGCCGCCATGCCCGCCGCTACTTCCCGCTGGTGGCGAGGCTTGCCCGGCTCGGGGACATCGTCGACCAGATAGAGCAGCGTCGAATGAGCGTAGTCGAAAGGCGAACTCACCGCCAGTTCGTCCGCGTCGAAC
>JAUVSX010000466.1 GCA_030596915.1 Chloroflexota bacterium
CTACGTGATGGCGCAGAAGACGATACACATCGGCGCCGGCGAGCTGATTGTGGGCGAGAAAGGCCCCGCGCCGAAGGCAACGCCCACGTATCCAGAGCTGTGCTGCCACTCGCTGACAGACCTCGAGATACTCGATAGCCGCAAGAAGATCCCTTTCGCTGTCAGTGATCAGGCGCGCCGCGTATACCGCGAGAAGATCATCCCCTTCTGGCACGGCAGGTCAATGCGCGACCTGATCTTCGAGGAGATGACCGAGGAGTGGAAGGCGGCCTATGAGGCGGGCGTGTTCACGGAGTTCATGGAACAGCGTGCTCCCGGCCATACCGTCCTCGACGACAAGATTTACCACAAGGGCATGCGCGACTTCCAGGATGACATTAGGAAGAGCATAGCGGCTCTGGACTACCTGGAGGACCCGGATGCCTACGACCGGCAGGAGGAGCTAAGGGCGATGCTCATCTGTGCCGAGGCCTTGATCGCGTTCGCTGAACGGCACGCCGCCAAGGCGCTCGAAAGGGCCTCGCAAGAGACGGACGGGACCCGGCGCCGGGAGTTGGAGCGCATCGCCGAGGTCTGCTCCCACGTCCCGGCTCACGCCCCGCGCGACTTCTGGGCGGCTCTGCAATACTACTGGTTCGTGCATCTGGGCGTCACCACCGAGCTGAACACGTGGGACGCCTTCAATCCCGGTCGTCTGGACCAGCACCTACTCCCCTCCTATGAGAAAGGCGTCGCGGAGGGCACGCTCTCCCGCGACCAGGCCGAGGAGCTGTTGCAGTGCTTCTGGGTTAAGTTCAACAACCAGCCCGCCCCGCCCAAGGTTGGGGTGACCGCCGCCGAGAGCGGAACGTACACGGACTTCGCCCAGATCAACACAGGCGGCCTCAGGGAGGATGGCTCTGACGGCGTCAACGAGGTCACGTACCTTCTGCTGGATGTGATCGAGGCGATGCGCCTCTTGCAGCCCAGCTCCTCGATCCAGGTAGCCGCGAGTAGCCCCGACCGGTTTGTGAAGCGCGCTGCACGTATCATTCGCTCAGGGTTCGGCCAGCCCTCCGTGTTCAACGCCGATCTCATCGTCCGAGAGCTGGTACGGCAGGGCAAGACCGTCAGCGACGCGCGCAACGGCGGATCGAGCGGCTGCGTAGAGGTCGGCGCGTTCGGGAAGGAGAACTACAACCTGACGGGCTACTTCAACATGCCCAAGGTGCTTGAGATCACGCTCCACAACGGCGTCGACCCGCGAACAGGGCGCCGCATTGGGCTTGAGACCGGGGCTCCTTCCGACTATGTGAGCTTCGATAATCTGCTGAGCGCGTACGGGAGGCAGGTGCGCCACTTCGTCGACATCAAGGTGAGAGGCAACAACGTCATTGAGCGGCTGTATGCCGCGCACATGCCCTCGCCCTTCCTCTCACTGCTGATTGACGACTGTGTCACACGAGGGAAGGACTACCACGACGGTGGCGCGCGCTACAACACGTCCTACATCCAGGGGGTGGGTCTGGGCACGGCGACGGACGCGGCGACCGCGATCAAGTACCACGTCTTCGACCGGGAGACGCTGCCGCTTTCAGAGCTCGTGGCTGCGCTGGAAGCGAACTTCGAGGGCTTCGACCGCGTTCGCCAGCAATTGCTCAATCGCACTCCCAAGTACGGGAATGACGACGACTACGCCGACGACGTGATGTTACAGCTATTCGACGCCTACTTCGATGCGATCGACGGCCGGCCAAACACGAAGGGCGGAACCTACCACATCAACCTACTGCCGACAACGGTCCACGTGTACTTCGGCTCTGTGGTGGGCGCGACACCGGACGGCCGGCAGGCGGGCACGCCACTATCTGAGGGCGTGTCGCCGGTGCAGGGCGCTGACCGACGGGGACCGACCGCCGCGATTAGATCCGTGGCCAAGATGGATCACGTTCGCACAGGTGGGACGCTGCTGAACCAGAAGTTCGCCCCGCACGTCCTCGCCGATGGCCAAGGTCTGGATCGACTTGTGCACCTGGTGCGAACTTACTTCGCCCTCAATGGGCATCACATCCAGTTCAACGTGGTCGATGCCGCCACGCTCCGCGCGGCCCAGCGGAATCCGCAGCAGCACCGGGACCTGATCGTGCGCGTAGCCGGTTACAGCGACTACTTCTGTGATCTAGGTCAAGCCCTGCAGGACGAGATCATCGCGCGCACGGAGCACCAGTCCTTCGGGTGATGATCGCCCTTCGCCGGATGGCTCCTCCAGAAACTGCTGTCGGCCATCAGCGCCTGCCAATCTCACACCGAGTAGCAGGCCCGCTGGCGGTTGAAGCAGCCGGAGGGGGTGCCGGATTACTCGTCTGCAAGAACGCCAGGGCCAGCACCGCCTCTTCCAGGCAGGTGCCCGCTCGATAAGGACGCAGCTTGTCGTCGGCTGCCTACGCGCCGAGCTCCCCGAAGCGTGCCAGGATCGCGAGCGCAGGATCAACAGGGACCTCCGCCCGCTTGACGTCCTTGGGAATGCTGATCGTCGGCGTCTCCCTGATTGCCCTGCTTTCGAACTGAGGCAGCCACTCGCGCTCCGCCTCCAACATATCGCTGGCCATGTCCCGGATCTCCTTGAGCGTGAGCACCGCCCCCGTGAGCGGGTCCAGCGCGCACGCGTGCACGATCTTCTCCGGGTCTCCCTCGATCGCCGCCTCGACGGCCAAACGCTGGACGTTGATGTTGGTCAGATTGAGCGCCGCACATTGAGACGGGAGCTCGCCGACGACGGTCTTGTGCAGGCCTATGCGGTCGACGTACATCGGACCCTCGGCGCAGCAGTCGGCTGGCAGATTGGTGATCATGCCTCCGTTTGTCACGTTGCCGTTCAGCTTGAAGGTCCTGCCCGTCTCCAGGGCCTCGATCACGTATGAGCCGTACTCGATACTTCGGGCTGGCAACTCAGTCGACTCGTCGGCCAGAACGTCCTCCGCGCCGTACTTGCCAGCCACGTACTGGCACCAGTTGAGATAGGCGCCACTCTCACCCCCGAACGCAGGCTCATCGCAGTAGAGCTCGAGCGCCCTCTGATTCTTCCGGAACCACGGAACGTACTCAGCCAGGTGGCCTGGCGATGCGGTCATGAAGGAGCCGAAGTGTCGGAACACCTCCCCGCGCACCTTCTCGTTAACATAGTACTCCGGCTGTTCGAATCTCTCGCGCAGAATGGGATACAGGTCATGACCGTCGTGCTCGAGCGTCAGGAACCACCCCATGTGGTTGATGCCCGCACACA
>JAUVSX010000332.1 GCA_030596915.1 Chloroflexota bacterium
ACGAGATCCCTCTCAAGTACGGCGGGCGCCAGCCGGACGCAGAGAACGGCGGTCCGGGCGGCTTCGCCCACGCTGCTCGCAATATCGGACCCGTGATGGAGATCGTAGGCGATATGGAGCAGGCGTGCCCTGACGCCTGGCTGATCAACTTCACCAACCCGATGATGCGCATCTGCGATGCCGTTGCCCGCTACTCCAAGATCCAGGTTGTTGGATTGTGCCACCAGATCAAGGCCGGCTATGCGATGGTCGGCAAGGCGCTGGCGACCGACCTGGATATCGAGGTGCCCGAGGGCTTCACCGGTACCCACGCCTCGCCGTCTGTGATCCCCCTATCCGGCCAGATCATTCGCCAAGCGCTACCACTCATGAACCTGCGGGCGGCCGGGCTTAATCACTTCACCTGGATGTTGGACCTGAGGGACCGGCGCACTGGGGAGGATCTTTACCCTCTGTTCGCCCGGCGATGGGACGAGCTAGATCCTCGCTTCGAACCCCTCACGCGCCGCGTCTACGCCGCCACTGGTTGGTTCCCTGTTCCTGGCGACCAGCACTTGTGCGAGTACCTACCGTGGGTCAGTGATCCGGTCACCAAGCCATGGGAGAAGTACGACTTGAGGCTGTACGAGTGGGACCTGTGGGCAGAGCTTCGCGACGTCGGGTACGCGAATGTGTCTGCGATGGCAGACCACGGGGCGTCGGTCGACCATCTACGCGAGGCAAGCAGCGAGGGCGCAGTTGAGATCATTGAGAGCGTCGCCGGGGCATCTGACCGGTACCACATAGCTGTCAACCTGCCAAACGCGGGCTACATCCCGAACCTGCCCGAAGGCGCGATCGTTGAACTGCCAGGGGTCTCGAGCGGGGTGGGGGTGCAGGGCCTTGGCATTGGGCCGCTGCCAGAATCGGTCGCCGAGCTGTGTCGCCGCGAGATTTCCGTCGTTCGCCTGTGCGTGGATGCTTCCGTACACGGAGACCGGCAGGCGGCGCTCCAGTGCCTGCTGCTCGGTCCGGTAATCAACGATCTCGACCTGGCGAGACTGGTACTCGACGACTATCTCGAGACGTACCGCGAGCACCTGCCTCAGTTCTGGGTGTAGACCTGCTAGAACCCCAATTCGCGGCAACCAGGGCTGCCAGCCCTTCGGGCCCCTCGAAGGGCCTGGCTAAGCGGCCCACGTGGCGTTGCCCGAAGCTGCCTGCAAGCCGTTTGGCCTTGGGCGAGGGACGGGAGCGCCCCACGCGGTGAAGTGCTAGCCGCGTGGGCGGGCGAGACAGGGCGCGGGCGTCCGCCAGCCGCCAGCCCGCCCCCGATGTCGGGATTCCGTGCAAGAGAACGCAAGGGTGAGGGCAAGCACATGGTCGGACGTAAGCACATGACCGATGCGGAACTCCGCATTCCTCTGACGCCGGTTGTCTTGGTGCTAGGTGCGGCAGGAGTGCTGGTTCTATTCGTCAGCGGGGAGCCACCCGACCTGTCTGACCAGCACACGGCAGCCCTGCTCGGATTGCTTGTCATCGCATCCTCGGGGGTCGCCTGGTTGCTGTCACAGTGGAGGCCATTGGCTGGCCGCTGGTTCGCCGTTCTGTCCGCCGCTCTGTTGGTATTCTGCGCCAACAGTTGGCTGCGCATTCCTGGCACCCTGGCTCTGGCAGCTATTCCTCCCGCTTTGGCAATTCCGCTAGTGAGTCTGCCAGCAGCAGGTGCGATCGCGGCAGGCGAGTCATTGGCGCTAGTAGCACTTCTGCGGTATCCGCCCGCGAGTGTGGATTGGCCTGCCGTCGTGGTCGCACTCGTGGCAATCTGGGCTACGCTTGCCTGCTCCTATGCACTCTACCGCCCAGCTCGGGAGCAACGCGCGTGGGTCGAGAACTACTTCCAGAGCAGCTGGCAGTTCCTAGAGGAAACACGCAGTCGAAGGGCGGAGCTTGAGCAAGCGTTGACCCGACTCACGGACGCAAACCGACAGCTTGCCCTGGCGGGGGAGAGGATGGCTGCTCTGCGCACGATTGCCCAGGACGCGCAGAGGGCGAAGACAGCATTCGTGTCGAACGTCAGCCACGAGTTCCGCACGCCGTTGAATATGATCATCGGCCTGGTGGACATCATGCTGGAAAGCCCGGAGGTATACACTACGAAGCTGTCGCCCGAACTCAAACAGGACCTTCGCGTTGTTCAACGCAACAGCGAGCACCTGGCGAGCTTGATAAACGACGTTCTGGACCTTACGCGCGCCGACAAGGAACTCCTGGTGCTGCATTTGGAGTGTGTTGATCTTGGTGAGATCATCCGTGCCAGCACAGAGGCCGTGAGTCCTCTTCTGGAGAAGAAGGAGCTCACCCTGGAGGTTGATGTTCCGAGCGATCTGCCTCCGGTCACTTGTGACCCGGCGCGCGTGAGGCAGGTGATTCTCAACCTGTTGAGCAATGCCGCACGGTTCACTGAAGCCGGCGGAATCGGTGTGGCGGCTCGCCGCGAGGATAGGCGTGTTCTGATCAAGGTCAGCGACACGGGTCCGGGCATCGCGCCTGAGGACGGTGACCGGATCTTCGAGCCGTTCTTCAGGGGCACGGGCGAGCCGTGGCGCGACAAAGGGGGCAGTGGGCTCGGTCTGAGCATCAGCAGGCAGTTCGTAAGACTGCACGGGGGCAGGTTGTGGTTTGAGAGCACCCAAGGCGTTGGCACCTCGTTCTACTTCACATTGCCGGCACTGCCACCAGTGGGTCACACGCTTCGTCCTGGGCACCAAATGCGGGAGGATTGGGTCTGGCGCGAGCCCGCGTTCAGGACGGATTCGGCGGTGTCCTCCGAGCAGTTGGTGAGACCGCGGGTCGTTGTATGCGATGAGACCGGAAGCCTGTGGCGCGAGTTTGCGAGTTGCACCGACGAAGTTGACTTCGTCGACACCAGGCACCTCGAGAGGGCTGTTGACGAGGCTAATTCGCATCCTGCCAGGGTGGTGATAGTCAACGCGACTGAGCCCGATCGACTCTGGGGCCTTGTGAACCAAGCGAGACAGGAAATTGAAGACACGCCTATTGTTGGATGCTGCGTACATCCGCGAATCGAGCGCGCGCTCCAGGCGGGCGCAGTGGACTACCTGATCAAGCCAGTCACACGCGCCGACCTGCAGCGAGTGCTCCAAGACGGAGTCAAGTCGATTAGGCGCGTCCTGCTCGTGGACGACGATCCGGATAGTCTGGACCTGTTCACGCGCATGCTGTTGCGCTGTGACGCCACGCTTGAGGTCACAACCGCCCTAGGTGGCGAGCAAGCCCTGACTGAGATGCGCGCGAGACCGCCTGATCTCGTGCTGGCGGATGTGCTGATGCCCGGCATAGATGGCTGGCAGTTGCTTAGGTTGATGAGTGAGGATGACGCGCTGAGACAAGTGCCGGTCCTACTCGTATCAGCGCAAGACCCTACGGAACAGCCGGTGACCGCCGATGCGTTGGTCGTAACGAAGGGCGGGGGACTGTCACCCAGCAAGCTCTTGGAGTGTTCGCTGGACCTGGCCGATAACCTGCTCAGGCCTGTGGAAGAATCTCGTCAAGTACGCGTATGATGTCTCGGCGTCGTACAGGTTTGGGCAGATATCGCGCTGCCCCCAGCGACAGGGCCAGGTCTCTCTCTCGGACAACCGTACAGACAACCACCGGTATTAGCCGGGTTGCCGGGTCGTTGTGAAGGCGCGTCAAGAGCTCCCAACCATCGACGTCCGGTAGCATCACGTCAAGAATGATTGCATCCGGGGCCGTCGCCTCGATAGTCTCGAAGATGCCCTCCGCCCGAGTGGCAGGAAGGATCCGGTACCGCGTACCTGCCATCGAACGCCGGTGGAAGTGTATCATATCCGCGTTGTCGTCGACGACTAATACCGTGATAGGCTCTTCCGCTGCAGGCATCTTTGCCCGGAGCGACACGTCGCAGCCGTCAACGTGTGCCTCAAACGACACCTGTTCTGGCGCTACGATATCAGCGACGATGTCGTGCGCGTCAATCTCTTGCCCGGAGCAGACAGTGGCTGTCAGCGTGATCCGCACACTGCCATCCTCCAGACCAGCATAAGCCGTGATCGGCCCTCGCGACCCGCCCCGCGCTAGTCCTCTCACGGCGGTTATCAGCATCTGGCGCAACGCCGAGGGATGGACGGCCGCCACCAGGTTGGGTTGCACGGACTCAATCTCCAGCCACACACCGCTCTTCGAGTCGATCAGACCCTCCAGGCTCTTTACGCCGTTGATTGTCTCGGCGACATCCGAGACTGCACCAGGGCTGATTAGGTCGAGGGAGGCCAGCTCGCGCTGCGTCTGTGCATGCCAGTTCTGTCCCTGAACCCGGGCGCGGTCCTCCATCGACCTATCTGTCGCGTGCCTAGCGGTCGGTACAGAAGACCCTTCTGCCGCGTGGCGGCGGTTCCACAGCGCCTGCGTGACCGCGTGCACGGCCGCGCGCTGGACACGCCAGGCGCTGGTCACGCTGAAGTGCATCTCGTAGGCCGTCGCCTCCAACGTCATCCCAAGAACGAACCGTCTAT
>JAUVSX010000358.1 GCA_030596915.1 Chloroflexota bacterium
AGAGCATCGCCTGGCTGAAGGGACTCCACGGCCTGCTGGACAAGATTGGGCGCGAGCGCATCGACGCCGTCGTGGCCAGCGGCGATTCAATGGACGCGTCGGCGCTGATGCGCGAGGCGCTGCTAGGCTAGCTCCGCGAAGGCGTCCACTGTCAGATGACCGGCACGCTGTCGGCTGCCGGTCATTTGACGCATGTGCAACCCACGTCACCCGAGGCACTACGCCGGCGCTGATCAATGTTGGCCGGTGTTCGGGAGGAGAAGCTCAGTAGGTGGTGGCACGATGAGTGAGCGCAATCCCCGTTTCGGGGCGGAGCGGGACGGCGGCGGCTACCCCGGGCACTGGACCGGTCGGTTCATCTGGACGAGCGACGATCCCTACGCGCGCCACTACTTCGTTCGGGCGCGCAAGGAGTTCGTGTTGGAGTCCGAAGTCAGCGCCGCCGCGCTGCACATCACCGCCAATGACCGGTACGTTCTTCACATAAACGGGGAGTACGTGGGGCGCGGCCCGGCGCGCAGCGACTGTCGCTGGAAGTCGTATGATACGCACGATGTCGGTGAGCGACTCCGCCCCGGTCCGAACTGCATCGCGATCGTCGGGTACCACTACGGCTGCCCCAACGCCTACACACGCGACGATCGGTCGGGACTGTTTGCCCAGCTTGACATCACCCTCTCGGATGGAGTGATCCAGGTGATTGGAGCAGACGACACCTGGCGTGTCTGCGAAGCCAAGACCTGGCGGCGTGATGTTGGGCCGATCAACGGCAATGTTGGCCTAACCGAGGTGTACGACGCGCGCGCGGAGCCGGTCGGATGGACAGAGCCCGGGTTCGACGATGCGGACTGGAACGAGGCAACGGTGGTTCCGCCGCGCCTCAGCCCGTGGGGCTACCTCGAGCCGCGCCAGACGCCTCTAATGGTGGAGCGAGAGGTGTTCCCGGTACGCGTCGTCGAGGTGGGCGAAATCCTCGAGGACAGCTCGCCTCCAGGTGAAGCGGATGTGCCCGAGCGCCTGGCGATGGAGCCGCACCTGCCGTTGAACGTGGCGCGGATTACCCACGTTGACGAATTGCTGACGCCCGAGGGCGGCGCCGTCGTCCGCAGCGCCCCCTGCTGCCGAAGCGACCCTCGCGACCGGGGCGTGCGTTCACCCTATGTCGTGGTGGACTTTGGCCGCCACGTCTTCGGTTTTCCCAAGGTGCATCTGAGCGGTCCTGCTGGTGGAATCGTCGAGATGACGTACGGGCCGGAGCTGATTGGCGGGAGGATTCTGCCTGTCGCGGGCCACCGTCGCTACGGCGACCGCTACGTGATGCGAGAGGGTGAACAGGTCTGGCAACAGTTCGAGTACAAGCAGTTCCGATATGTGCAGATCGTGTTCAGGAACGTGGCGCAGGCCGCGTTTGTGCACTCCGTCAGCCTCGTCAGCTACGAGTACCCCGCGGAGCGTCGGGGACAGTTCGCGTGCTCTGATCCCGTGCTGACGAGCGTGTGGAAGGCTGCTGTCGATACGACGCACCTCCAGATGGAGGATACGATCGTATGCGACGCGGTCCGCGAGCGCTCCTCCTGGGGTGGTGATGGCGCACATGGGGAGTACGGGGTCTGGGCAGGCTTTGGCGACACGGCGATCTGTGACTGGCACTTCCGCCTGCTCTTTCGCGGACAGATGGCCGATGGTATGCTCGCACAGCGCTATCCTTGCACCCAGGGCTCTCTGGGCTCGAGAGAGCGACAGACGAAGGCCGCGGTGTTCGACAACCCACACTGCATCCCTCAGCATGCCCTCGTGCTCGCCGTGATGGTGACGGGCGAGTACTATCGCAACTTCGGCAGGATAGAGCTGCTTCAGGACCTGTATCCGGCGCTCAAGCGGTTGGCCGCGTGGTGCGAGCGCCACGCCGACGAGACCGGTCTGATGTACAAGCTTGGGAATTGGAACTGGATGGACTGGACGCGATGCGATCTGCGGGGAGCCAACTTCCAGACGAATGCGTTCTATCTGCAATTGCTCGCGAACTTGTCCATCATTGCCAAGGACCTTGGCAACGGCGCGGATGCAGACCGCTGGTCCGCGCGAGCCCAGGTTGTGCGTGAGTCGCTGCGCCGGGGGCACTGGGACCCGGTGCGTGGGCTGTTCGTGGACAGTGTGCTTGATGGGCGGCGATCCGACACAGCGACAGAGCTCGCTAATGGTCTGTCGCTCCTGTTCGGCATCGCCACACCCGAGCAGCAGGCAAGCGTTCTCAGTCACATGAAGGCTGACGACTCGGTGCTCGTGCCTGCCACACCTCTCTTTGTCTACTATGTGCTCGAGGGCCTGGCGGCGGCTGGCGATGCCGAGGAGGCCTACGATCTGATTCGCGCGCGCTATGGTCCGATGATGGCGTACGACGACGCGCCCACTATCTGGGAGGCGTGGGCGCCCCACACGCTGGTCCTGGACCACGAGAGTGAGATCACCAGCCGCAGCATGATCCCCAGCCGCACCCACTCAGGCGGCGTCGGTGTGGCGTGGACGCTCTCAAAGCACGCGCTGGGCGTCCAGTCGACGCTGCCCGGGTTTGCCGGGTGCCGCATCGAGCCGCAGACTGAGTCGCTCGTGTGGGCGAAGGGCGTGGTGCCTTCCGTCCGAGGGGACATCAAGGTCTCGTGGCAGCGAGCCGGGCAATGTACGATGGTTGAGGCGACGCTCCCTGAGGGTCTGCCAGCGGAGATCGTGCTGGTGCGCGACCCCGCCAGTGAGATGCGAGCCGTACACAACGGGCAGCGGTTTTCCATCCCGCCAGGCGCCTCGTCCGTGCCCGGGATAAGGGTCGTAGGCGACCGCGTCGTGTTCGAGGTCGTGGGAGGATACCATTCGGTGGCTATCGGCGCGGCATAGGATCGGGTCGCGTGCCGACACGTGCGAGCGGCAATAGTGGCTCATTGCGACCAGTGCGCTGCCACGAGCAGGCAGTGGTAGCTGCGTGGAGGTTTCGCCGGCTTTCCTGGGTGACATTCGCGAACCGCAAGGATCACAATGAATAAGCCAAACATCCTGTACGTGATGACCGACCAGCAGCGGTTCGATACGATCTCCGCGCTAGGCAACCGGCACATTTTCACGCCCAACCTGGATCGTCTCGTGCGGCGTGGCGTGAGCTTCTCAAACGCCTATTCCACCTGCCCGGTGTGCGTCCCTGCCCGGTACACGATACGCACTGGGTGCGAGCCGCCGACGACAAGGGTGTTCTCCAACGCTCGATCGGGTCCCGTGCCGTGCCAGGCCCCAACGATGGAGGGCCGCTGCGGACCATACCTGGCGCGGAGGATGCAGTCGCTTGGCTACCGGACGTTCGGCGTGGGCAAGTTCCACACGCAGCCGTGGGACGAGGACCTGGGCTACGAGGTGCATCTGCACAGCGGGGAGCTGTATGCCACCCCGGAGCAGCGGCGGCGCGACGCGTTCGCAGGGTGGATCAGCCGCGAGCATCCCGCCTTCGCCCACGTTGAGGGACTGATGGGAGAGCGCACGGAGATGTACTACATGCCGCAGACAAGCCCGCTGCCTGCTGAGCTGACTGTCGAGCGCTGGGCCGCGGATCGCGTGACGGAGCTGATGGCCGGGGACGATGGGCGGCCGTATTTCGGATTCGTCTCCTTCATCGGCCCGCACCCTCCGTTTGCCCCTCCGGTTCCCTTCAACCGGATGTACGATCCCGACCGGATGCCGGATCCGGTGTGCGGCGATCCCGCGGTCGATCAGATGGACGAGCAGGTCACCTGGATGAACTATGGTATCTGGGCCGACGACATCAGCGACGCCCGGGCGCGTGCGCTCAAGGCTCGCTACTATGGCGAGATATCGTATATCGATGATTGTCTGGGTCGGATCCTCGACGCCGTCGAAGCTAGTAGCGAAGCGGACAACACGCTCATCTGCTTCTTCTCTGATCATGGCGACCACCTGGGCGACCATCACGCCTGGCAGAAAGAGAGCTTCTTCGAAGGGGCGTGCCACGTGCCCTTCCTGCTGAGCTGGCCTGAACAACTTCCCGCCGACGTGCGCCTGGGGGGCCTGGTGTGCCTCACGGATCTGTTTGGCATCGCCACAGGGGCGGCGGGCGCGCCCGATCTGCGCGAGGGCACCGACGTGCTGGGTCTTATCCGGGGCGGGGCCGCGCCTCTTGCAGCACTCGTAGGGTATTACGGCGCGCCCGGTACGCCGCTCTTCAAAGCCCTGGTGCGGACGCCGGAGTGG
>JAUVSX010000302.1 GCA_030596915.1 Chloroflexota bacterium
CCGTCTATGAAGGAGTAGGGCACATACCCATCCTCCCCAAGGAGCATCCACTCCGGATCGTGCTCGTAGTGCTCCAGGAACATAGGCTCTGTCCCCGAGAGCCACTTTAACATCAGCTCGGCGGTCCGGTTGCCGATGTCATTCTCATCGACGTCGGGATAGCCTGCAGAGGCCACCAGGGATGCCGGAACAGCGTGGATGAGGTCCATTTCCAGGTCGATGCCATCGACGCACTTGTACGAGAAGGCGCTGAAGTTCTTCTCCTCGCAGATCTGGACCGTGGCCATGTACGTGCGGATCGCCCGCTCGACGACCGCTTGCTTGGGCTCCCCAAGGGGATATTCCCAGTTCTTAGTTACCCTCTCCATCTCGGTCCGGACATCCTCCTCGTCCAGCGCTTCCATCCGCCGCAGGAGCTGGAGCATATCAAGGCTCTCGACCTCCAAGCCGATTTGGTCCCGCAGGCGGATTACGGAGAAGTCCGTCGTATACAGGCCCATGTCGTTGAAGCCGATCATGCCCACGCGACTCTGCCTGAGTCGCTTGGCGGTCTGGGCGGCACGCCCGAACTTGATGATCCCGTCCACGTCCATCGGCGAGTCCGGCCCGTTGAACAGGTACTTGAACTTGAAGCCCCAGCGCTCCATGGGATAACGAATCGCGGTGGAACCCGCGCCGGCTGCGGGCGAGATCAGGGTGTCCCCTTCTGTGAATCCCCCCAGGCTGTACAGCACGATCGGCTTGTCCCGGAACGCCATCAGTACGCGTGTGACGCCCCGCACCTCGATCCAGTTCACGATGTTTGCGATGAGGAAGTCCCAGTCCTGCGCCTTCAGTTCGGCGATAGCACGCTCCGGCTCCGCCCCTTCGCCGAAGACCGGGTCTGTTCGCACGAGCTCGATGCCCGCCTCGACCAGTTGGCGCTCCGCGTGGGCCGATATCTTCTGGAGGTTCGCCGGCACGTAGAACTGGGTGCCGAACGAAACGTAGCCTGCCTTCAACGGTTCCATGTGTTCTGCTCCTTTCACGTCGTGGTCAGACCGTCGATCCGCTATACGGTGACCATCTCGATGTTCATCATATCGGTGAGCTTCTTGAGGCTCGGTTCCAGGTGTCCGTAGGCGCCGATGATGTGGTGGGAGGGCCCGGCAGCGCACCACTTCTGCGCGTACTCTCCAACGGTCCCGCTGCCGTACCTGAACATCATCTGCGGCGAAGTGATGTCGCGCGCCTGCATAGGTAACACCTCGCCCTCGGTCACGACGAGGCGCCACTGATCCGTCATCAGTGGAATGAGTGAGATGATGGTGAAGTCTCCGGGCTTGTACGCGAACTTGAACGACAGTCCACGGCCATTGACACCGGTGTAGTAGATGCTCGGGATCAGCTCCACGTTCTTCAGGTCGTCCGCCAGCAAGGGATTTCCGACGCCTTCGTGGGAAAGGAGCATCGCATCCTTCTTGAAGTCCATCGTGTAGTTCTCCAAGAAGGTAGCATGCCCGCACAGATTCTGCAGCATGAGCATCGCGGTCGCCTGGATGACGTCCGCTTCGCACGTACATGGGATGCCCAGCTCCGTGAGCCTCGAGTTACCGTAGGAGGGTATGACGCCGATGCTCTGGTCTCCTAGCCAGATCTGCTCGAATAGGCCGAGCGCGTCCAGGTCGAACTGTCTCGCCGCCTTCTCGAGGGCGATCGCCGTCCGGAATGACTTGTCCACCTCAAGCACTGTGCCGTCGACCTTCCCGTACCGGGCACGTTCCTTCGCCAGCAGCTCCCTGACCTCGTCGTCGCTGACCTCGTCGGCCAACTCTGCGATCTCGTAGTGCTCTATCGGCCAGACGACCGGCCCGATCTTGTTTCTCAGGGACAGTTGGTCGACCATGTGATCGGCCATGCCCTCGTAGGGATGTCCGATGATGCCGATCCTGGAGTTGCGCAGGTTATGGCGTGTCTTCGCTGCCCGGATGGTATCCTCGAGCTCGGAGAGCATCTCCGGGTCCTCCAGGTAGCCGGTCAGGATAGCATAGTCCTTGCCGCACCTGGTCAGGGCGCCGGTCACCTCGGATAGGCCCGCCATACCCGAGTTGAACATGAGCAGATCGAAGTCGGCCTCTTCGGGGAATTCGTCGATCATCTGGGTGTTCCAGACGAGGATAGGCGCGCTCGTATTGAGCAGCGTCCGAAGTGGTATGATCCCCTTCTGGTAGGCGAGTTCGACGAAGACGATGATGCTCACGTCCTCCGCATTGAACTTCTGCGCGGCTCGGAATGCGTCTTCCTCGTGCTCCACGAAGCCCGGATTGACCACGTCCCCGTACCGCGCGACCACCTGCGCTAGTTGGTCGGTGACCTCCTGGGCCTTGGGCCTGATGTGGCCCGTCTTGTTCCAGCGGTCCTCCAGCAGGGCTGTCACCAGCAGACCCACCTTGGCCCTCTCTAGCGTGTTCTGGCTCATAGGAAACTCCTTGTCCGTGTTGCCGGCACGAATGGTGCGCACTCGGTCTTATGCAGGCAGGCGGGCGTCGATGCGGCGACCATGTCCGCCGTCGCGCGCTTGTGCGCCACCTGCCAGATGGCTAGCCTACCAAGGCCCGCTCGGCACGCCGCAAGATGTCCTCGATTGCCCGGCGCCCCTCGGCACTGATCTCATAGTCGGCGCCTGCCAATATCCTCTCTCGCTGTGCGTGCGCCCGCTCCATCATATCGTATTCGCGGTCTGCCGCAAGGCCCGCCGGCAGTGTCCGGTCGAATAGCTTGGGGTACCACACTGCCTCGCGCATGTGCTTCACCGTGTGTGTCTCGCCGAGGAAGTTGCCGCCGATGCCGTGCTCCCGGATCAGGTCCACACACAGCGTCTCGGGGCTCACCTCGATGCCCTTGGCGAACTCGTGGATGGACTGTGCGACCTCCAGGTCGAGCAGCGCCTGTTCGGCAGAGAATGCCTTGCCGGACTTCACGAGGCCGACGGGATAGTTCACGCGGCCCGACCGGTAGGCAACCCAGAAGCGGGCGAGCTTCTCGATGACCGACTGCACGCCCGGGTACTTGGCGTCGGTGTAGGCGCCAATGGCGAAGTCGAAGCCATAGCGCCGCTCGTGCAGTTCGGCGATGCCCACGTCCTGCAGCAGCGCCTCGGGCGCCGAGAAACTGGCCCCGCCGCTGGACATATCCATCACGCCGCTGATCACGCCTCCCGCGACCCACGCGGTGGGGCAGGCGCAGCGCACGGCGGTGGCCACGCCGAGGACCTCCGCGTTGCAGAGAGCGACGTTCGATGCTAGTGCCATCGGCGTCGTTCCCCCGGTCATAGGCATCGGAATGATCGTCGTTGGCAAGCCACGCTCCGCCAGCAAGAGGAGCACCGCGCCCGCGTCCTCCTCCAGCAGGAGCGGCGAGATGGTCTCCGTGTCCGTCACGAAGCACGGATCAGCCAGGTAAGCCTCGCGGCTGCCGCGGACGACATCGCCGATCTCCATCAGGAACTCCAACTCAGTCGTGTTCCAGACCTCCGTGGGTCCGGCCTTGGTTGTGTAGCATGCGATGAGAGCGGCTGTCTTAACCCGCTGCAGGCGCGGATCCACGGGAGTGCCGTCTTCTTCTTCCAGGTAGGTCACCGGGTTGCCCACGGAGGCGACCTCCGGGAGCGCCTCGCCCAGCCGCACGAGGTCGATGAGATCCTGGCGGGTCGGAGCGCGGTACTGCTGCGTCTCCCAGTCGAAGGTCTCGATGCACGCGCCTCCGAACTTGGCCTGCACGGGGCCACTGCTCTTGCTCATTACTACGCCGTTGAGTAGTTGCGGTCGGCGTCCCTCTGCCAGGTCTTGTTGCATACCGGCGCTGGTGTCCTCGATGAGGTGTCGTGGGAGCCGAACGATGCCCGTCGCCGAGTCCACCGGTGCGCCGTGACGCGCCAGCGCCTCCAGCAGCCGAGGCGCCATGATTCTCATACCTGGATCGGCCAGGATGTCGCGCGAGGCATGGTGCAATTGATCCAGTTCGTCCTCGCTGAAGAGCTGGATGTCGTCTGGGAAGTCCTTCATCGCTGTATCTACCTCAGGTCCTTCATCGCGGACGCCACGGTTGCGTCCTCGTGCACGATGCGGCATAGGGCGCGCGTCATCGCCGCCGGGTCGGGGTGGGCGAAGACGTTGCGCCCAACCGAAACGCCCGCGGCCCCGCACTGCACCGCCTCTTTGACGAACCGCAAGAACCCCTCATCGTCACCGGCCGCCGGTCCGGAGAGAACGACGTATGGAATCGGACAGTAGTCGATGACCTCGCGGAAGGTCTCAGGGTCGCCAGTGTAGTAGCCCTTGAAGATGTCGACCCCCAGCTCGGCGCCGACCCTGGCCGCGAACTTGACCAGCTCGGGATCGGAGGGCCACTGGCGCTGCGCTCGGGCCTCGAACTGGTAGGCCATCATCTCGCCGGGGACGATCTCGCTTATCTGGGGGATGCCCCACAGCCCACACTCATCCGCCACCTGGCCAATCTTCTGGGAGAGCTGTGTCTCCCGGGGGACGCCGATCGTGCCCACCGTGCATACGGCATCGGCGCCCATTCGGACCGCCGTCTCGACGGAGGATATGAGGACGTCGTTGGTCCGGTCGGGCCCGATCGAAGTGGCCGAGCCGTCGATGCGCACGATCAGAGCTGTGCCCGTCCCGACCAGCTCGTTGTAGGCGAGTCGAGCCCCCCCGGGGGCCAGCAGCATCGCGTCGGCGCCCCCGGCGACGACCTGCTCGACGAGGCCGCGCAGGTCGTTGAGCTCCTGCATTGGGCTGATGCAGATCCCGTGGTCGGCCGCGATCATCACC
>JAUVSX010000098.1 GCA_030596915.1 Chloroflexota bacterium
CACGCCGGGTGGAGCCTGCCGCCAGGTAGTCGCGAGCTGCCGTCCGCACGTGACCTTGTAGCCGAGATGGCCCGGCGAGGGGTGAGAGCGCTTTTTCTCTTCCCCCAGCCATCCCACTTCTCGCTCGATGAATGGTCCGTCGATGGCCTGCTCGGTCCGCTGGCAGAGCGGAAGGTGCCTGTGTTCATCTGCCCGAACACGCTGCTGGGCGGCGGCGCTCAGGACCAGACAGACTGGCCGGGGGTGGTGCGCGTTTGTCGTGCTTTTCCCGACCTTCCGGTGGTTGTCTCAGAGCATCGCATCTCGTACACACTTCGCAGTATGCACCAGGCGCTGGATGCTTGCCCCAACCTTTATGTCGATATCTCGGCGTTGTGGTTGCACCACGCGATTGAGTATGTGTGCCGCCAGTGGGGGGCCAGGCGCTTGTTGTTCGGGTCGGGGCTGCCGGCTCGGGACCCAGGGGCGCCGCTCACCCAACTTCGCTACTCGGCGATCTCGCCCGAGGATGTCGAGGCCATCGCCGGAGGTACCCTGCGGGGGCTGCTCTCGTGGGCCGGCGATTTGCCTTCCCCGAGGCAGTCCGTCCCGTTCCCGGAACCCATTGACGAGCTACATCAGATTGCGAGGAACGGCGGATCACTCGAGGGGCAGGGCTTCAACTGTGCGCACGGCCACCTGGGCCGTCACTTCATGATCCACATCCCGGATAGTTCGCCCGCCGAGCTGGTCGCGGAGATGAACCGGCTTGGTATCGCGAGCGCGATCATCTTCACCAACGGTGGCCTGAATAGCGATGAGACCTATGGCAACGACCTCGTGGTGCAGGCGGTCGAAGCTAATCCGGATCGCTTCACCGGATTCGTCTCCGCCAATATGAATCGCTCCGCCGAAGAGCTTCGGCGGGAGCTCGAGCGGGGTTTCGCGATGGGTATGCGGGGCATCAACCTGCACCCCTACTTGAACGACTACGACACACGCGGCCCCAACGTGGAGCTGGCGTGCGCAATCGCCCACGAGCGACGGTGCCTCATCGTCAACCACGACTGGGGAGACGCCGAGCGAATCCTGACTTTGTGTCGCAAATACACCGACGCCTGCCTGATGACGGGCCATACGTCGCCAGAGGCTTTCCCGGTGGTTCCCCAGGTCGACAACCTGTATGTCGGTGCTTGCCCGGTGAACACCTTTCTCCTCACGGAAAGGCTGGTGGAGGCCGTAGGGGCCGACCGCATCGTGTTCGGGTCGGATCTCTCCTGGAACCCTGTTGCATGGGGCCTTGGCCCGATTCTGCATGCACGCATTCCCCTGTCAGCAAAGCGCCAGATTCTGGGCGGCAACCTCCGCCGGCTGATGGCACAGTACAGCGGTCCCGGCGGTGGGAATGGTCACCCGTGAGCTGAGTTGCCAGGCTTGACCATCTTGCTGAGAGCGCGGACCATCTGTCAGGATCATCTCATTCGATGCGGAGGCAATCGCGGCGCCTGCCAGATGCACGCCGCAATAGGAGGTAGGAACGCATGATCAGACTAGGGCTCTTGGGCGCCGGCTTCATCGGCGCGACGCACGCAGCCGCGATACAGGCGGTCGAAGGCGCCGAGCTGACCGTAGTAGCCGACGCCAATCGCGAGGCCGCCGACCGGCTCGCCGGTCAGTACGGGGCGAGGGCATACTACGAGGCAGAGCGGCTCTACGAAGACGAGGCGCTGGACGCCGTGACCATCTGCCTGCCGACCTACCTCCACTGCGAAGCCGTCGTCGCGGCGGCTGAGCGGGGGAAGCACATCCTCTGCGAGAAGCCGGTGGCGCTAGCCGTGTCGGAAGTCGACCAGATGATCGACGCTGTCGAGAGCGCGGGTGTCAAGGCGATGGTGGCGCAATGCGTCCGCTTCTGGCCCCAGTACGCCGCCGCGAAGCAGTTGCTCGACGATGGCGTCCTCGGGCGGCCCCTGATGGCGACGACCAGCCGGCTGGCGGGTCCACCAGGGTGGTCGTCGTGGTTTCTGAACCCCAAGCTTAGCGGCGGTGCGATTCTGGACCTGGCCATTCACGATCTCGATTATCTGTTCACCCTGTTCGGGGTGCCAGAGCGGGTCTTCGCAGTGGGTACAGCATCTGGTACGGGCGCGTGGGACGATGTGCTGACAACGCTCCGCTACGGGCAGATGGGGGCCTCCGCACGTGCGGGCTACCTTATGCCCGACGGGTGGCCGTTCACCACCTCGTTTCGCATTCTGGGTGACGAGGCGTGCGTCGAGTATCGTTTCCGCGTCGGCGGGCAGATAGACAACCGCGCTGCCGCCCAGACGGAGTTCACGCTCTTCCGCTCGGGCCAAGATCCGGAGCAGCCGGCCTGCTCTACCCAAGATCCCTACGAGGCCGAGGTCGAATACTTCGTCGACTGCCTGAGGCAGGGGCGGGAGCCCGAGATCGCCACGCTCAAGGAGGCGCGCACCGTTCTGCGGATCGCGCTCGCGGCCAGGGAGTCGCTGGAGACCGGCGGGCCGGTCGACCTGTTGTGAGGATAGCGGCCGGCCGTATGTAGGTGGCTTGCGGGGACCGCTGCTCGCTGGCAGCGGCAGATAGGTCAGTCAGTCTCGCCTCTCCGCGAGAACGACGCTCCCGCCGCCAGGCTGGGCCGTCCTGCCGCGGTGAAGATCAGATCCGTCTCCAGGTAGAGGTCCTGTCCCCACATCTCCTCTACCGGCGCGTGGCGATCGACGCGCGCCATCTGCACCTCGACCTGATCCGCGCCAGCCTGCCGCGCCATCTGTTGCAGCTTCGGTGGCACAACACGCTGTGCGTACGCCACGGCCTCCTCGACGCTGGTGAAGTCGTGGACTCCGTCGGGCAGATGCAGCCGGTAGAAGAGGTCGGCGTCCACGGGCCGGATGAGTGCGCGCACCTGTTGTACCACGCCTCCGGCGACGGCGCCCACCGCGTTGGCCACGTCGGCGTTAGGCGGGATGATCAATTCCGTGCGCAGCAGCTCGGTTGTGCGCGGCAGGTATGCTTCCACGGGCGCGCCGACGGCGACGACCGGCTGCCTCAGGCCAAGTTGGCAATCCAGGTCTGATCCCGGCGCGGAGCCGAGGGCCCGAGCCAGAAGTGCCGATGCTGCCGGCTCACGTTTCCAGTCTGGGGAAGCAGCCTCGTCCGTCAGCACCTTGGTGACCAGCTCCGTCGCCACCCTATCTGAGACCCTACGGGCCACGCGCTCGCACAGTTCCTCGGGAGTCATCCTGGCCTTGGCGGCAAGCAGTTCGGCGCCAAGTCGAGACGCACGCGCATCCCAACGTTCGAAGCGGCCCAGCACGTGCAAGGCGTCGGTTGGCGTGAACCCGGCGCGCATCACCAGCCGCTCCCTTTCGAGCTGGTGTAGCTGGCGCAGCAGTAGCAGCCCGTACCGCTGGCTCTCAACCAGCTCGATCAGCGTCTTCGGCCCGCCGGCCAACAGGGCCAGGAGTGACCTGCTCGATCCGGCGAAAGAGTGGGCGGGCTGGCGCTGCTGGACGACGAACTGCCCCGCTAGCCCGTCGTTGTTTGAGGACCGCAGTTGGCGCTGGAGCTTGTCGAGGATCTCCGGGTGCTTCGTCGCCAACAAGCACAAGGGCACGACCCGCCGCGGGCCGATCAACGGTTGGCGATGTCCATCAATGCGCACCTCACTGTCGCCGCCCAGGCCCACCGTGTGTACGTCCACAGCCTCGACCATGGTCCGCCACTCGCCAACCTGTGCCCCGCGCGGGTTCAGGCGTGGGCGTCCGTCGCGCAGCGTAGCGATGTCGGTGGTCGTGCCGCCTACGTCGACGACCCATACGTCCCGGCGGCCCGCTAGGTGCCAGGCGCCAACGACGCTGGCGGCGGGACCGGATAGGATCGTCTCAATGGGCCGGCGCATCGCCCAGGAAGCCCGCACGAGTGAGCCATCGCCCCTGACGACCATCAGAGGCGCGTCAATGCCCTGTCGGTCGAGGGTCGTTCGCACGGTCGAGATCCGTTCGCGGGGGAGGGGGATCAGGCGCGCGTTGAGTGTGGCCGTCGTCGCGCGCCTGATCGCGTTCAGGCGGGTGGTCAGCTCGTGGCCGCACGTGACGGGGGGGTCCGTCAGCTCCTCAACCAGCGCGCGGACTCGCAGCTCGTGCGCCGGATTGCGCACGCTGAAGTACCCGGAAACGCTGAAGGCCTCGACACGGTCGCGGTGGCCCAAGATCGCCTCGCGGGCTGCGTCCTCGTCCAGCGGCTCAACCTCGTCTCCTGCTCCGTCGTGTCCACCGCGCAGATAGACGACGTCCTTGGTGACCAGGTCATGCTCAAACCCGTACTGCTGGATAAGCCCCGGGTCGTAACCTAGGAGCAGGAGGCAGACGGGGCTGCCTCGCCCCTCAACGATCGCGTTTGTCGCAAGCGTCGTCGAAAGCGCGACCAACTTGATGTCGTTCGGGGAGCACGTGTGCTGCGCCAGCGACGCCCCGACTGCCTCGCCGATTCCGATTGACAGGTCGTCATACGAGGTCAGGGCCTTGGCCGCGGCCATCAGCTCACCGCTTGCGTGATCCACGAGCACAGCGTCGGTGTACGTGCCTCCTGTGTCGATGCCGAGAGCGATTGCCATATGCTGGCCCCGTCGTGTATCGCACTTTTCTCAGAGCGTTGCACGTGTATCGATGCCGAGTGTGATTGCCGTACGGGTGCTACCGACGAATTCTCGCCCGTCGCGTCGCGAGCCGCGCGGCTGCCGCTGCTACGACGAAGGCCCCGGTAATCGGGGCCTCCCCACTGAAGTCGTGCCCGGCGCTCGTCTGCGACTGGGTGCTAGTCTAGTACAGGTGGCGCCGTTGTCAAGGGCGGTCGCCCTCTCGGACGCTTGGTGGCGAGAAGGGGACACATGCCGGAGGTGCCAGGCTGGCGCCTGGCGCTGCCAGGACTAGCGGCGCGATGACGTGCGTTGGCGCGCCGTCTTCTCGGCTATAGAGCCGCCCCGGTAATCGGGAGCCTGAATCGCGAACAGCGTGCAACGGGTCACGTCGAGCATACGGGTCGCCAGCCGCGGGTCGAGCTCCTCAATGGGCGTAGCCGTCGTGATGACGGTGGGCAGACGGGCGTTGTAGCGGTAATCGAAGATCTGGTACAGCTTCTCTCGCGCCCACGGTGTAGCTGACTCGGTTCCCAGGTCATCCAGGATGAGGAATGGGGTGCGGCGTACCTCCTCAAACCGCTTGTCGAAAGTCGTCGTGCTCTGGGGGTTGAACGTGGCCCTCAGGTGGTCGAGCAGGTCGGGGACGAGGATGAACAAGGCTGGGTGCCCCTGCGCCGTCCGTTGGTTGGCGATCGCTGCCGCCACATGTGTCTTGCCGCAGCCATACGGGCCGGTTATCACGAGCCAGTCACCGGGGGCCTCGGCGTAGGTACGCGCCACCTTGAGGACCCGCGCGAGGTTCTCCGTTTCCTCCTGTGGCAGCTCCCCAGTGCGCACGTCGAAGTTCTCCAGAGTCTGGCGTCCGTGCAGCGCCAGGCTGCTCAGGTCCGACTGGTCCTGCCCAACGCCCGCCCTGCGGTAGTCAGGCGCCGTGATCGAGACGATGCGTGTCAGATCAGGGTCCGCGAGGCGGGACCGCAATCGCAGTGAGATCTCCTCGAGCTCGCGGTTGGTCGTGATGACCGTGGGGAGGTAGGCGTTGTAGCGGTGGTTGAACACCTGGAATAGCTTCTCTTGCGCCCACGGTGTGCTGCTCTCCGTCCCCAGGTCGTCGAGAATCAGAACCGGCGCGGTGCGGACCTGTTCGAACGTGTCGTCAAAGGACGTGAGGCTCGAGGGCGCGTAGGTGGAGCGCAGGTGGTCCAACAGGTCGGGAACGGTCTTGAAGAGAACGGGCCGCCCTCTCGTAATGCAGGCGTTGGCGATCGCCGCGGCCAGGTGTGTCTTGCCGCACCCAAACCCGCCCTTCATCAGAAGCCATCCCTCCGGGCTGTCGGCGAATGACCATGCCTCGTCGAAGGCCCACCGCAGGTTGGCCGTCTTGTCGGCGGGCATTCCCGGGACGTTGATCAGGAAGCTGTCGAAGGTCATGCGCTCGAGGGCCGAAAGCTCGCTCATCGCGCGCAGACGGCCGAGTCGAACCGACGCCAATCTCTCCAGTTGGCAGCTACACGGCACGAGCTTGCCGAAGTCTGGATGGCCAATGGGCACATCGCGCCGTAAGTAGCCCAGGCCCCTGCAGAGCGGGCAGGACTCCAGACCATCTCCGGGACTGGACGCAGCAGCTAGCTCAATGGTCGATGTAGTCGCCATACTCTCCCTGGATATAGCGCCGCCGGCTTTCCTCAGCCGACCGTCTGCCCGCTTCTTCGCCCCTGCCTTCCGTGCGCCACCGCTCGAGAATGGCCCGGGCGTACCTCCAGCTCCGTTTGTTCAGGGCCACGGCCTCTCGGAACGCATCCTCGATCCACGCTGCTGGGTAGGTCTGCTCGGCCTCCCGCAACTCATCAGCAATCAGGGGCGTGAGCATGCCTATGTTCTGCTCGTACAGAGTGAACACATTCGGGCGGTCGGCCGGCTCTAGCTCCTGGGGCCACTCGCCGCCCTCGATTGCCGCCACCGCAGCGCGCCCAAGCGGCGTGTTGGCGAAGTAGAGCCTCTGTTCCGAACCCGCGGCGTCGTCCTGCACCAGGAGAAGCGTGCCCCGTTCCACGGCACGGGCGAGCCCGGCTTCCAGGGCCTCACGAGGTCTCTCGGCCAGGCCGGCGAGCAGTATCTGGTCGGCCAGCAGATCGTTGTGTTGCACATAGCGCACCTTGCCCTGCTGCCGGCCGAGCCGCCAGAGCACGTGCAGCGTGACCTTCAGCTCCCACAGGTCGTCGATCTCGGGGATCAGCTCGGTGAAGACCGGCTCGGGAAGGCCCACACTGCGGACTTTGCCGGAAGTGAAACCGCTGAACGTTCTCATACCATTGGGTTGGCGATTGCGCACCCTCGACCGCGCTCGCATCGTTCTGTGAGCGCATTATACCAGACAGCATGGGCGCGCGCCATTGACGTGACCTACCGCGATCGGTCGCCACGTGGTATCATCGGGCCAGATTCGTCATCAAGGGAAGGGAGCCAACAGCCACCGATGCGCGCGATACAGATTGTGGCCCCCGGGCGTCCGGAATTTGTCGAGGTCCCGGTCCCCACGCTCCGCCCAGGGCACGGCCTCGTCCGCCCGTTGCTTCTGTCATTGTGTGGAAGCGATGTGCGTTCCGTCTACTACGCGCCTGAGGACGAATACCCACTTGCCGTCGGCAGAGGCGGTCACGAGGTAATCGCCCAGGTCGAGGCGCTTGCGGGGAGCCCCCCTGGTGTGGGCGTGGGCGATAGTGTGATGGCTCTGGTGCCGGGCGACGCGGGGATGTCCGAGCGCTTCGTCACGGCCACGGACAACCTGCTCGCGCTCCCGGCTGACTGTCCGCGTGAGCATCTTCTCATGGCACAGCAACTGGGTACGGTGATCTTCGCCTGCAGGCGGCTGCCGAACGTGGTCGGCATGGACACTGTCGTGATCGGGCAGGGTTCGGCCGGGCTCTTCTTCGACGCGATGCTCCGCCGCCTCGGCGCCGAGCGGGTCGTCGCTCTCGACGTCATCGAACAGAGGGTGGCTGCAGGGCTGAAACTCGGCGCGACGCATGCGCTCAACATCCATGGCGTCGATCCGATCTCTGCCGTAGCGGACATCACGGGCGGCCGGATGGCGGACCTGGTCATCGAGGCCGTCGGGGAGCCGGAGACGATCAACCTGATGCCGCATCTGGTCAGGAAGGGCGGTCACCTGATGTCCTTCGGCGTCCCCCGCGGACCGCACGTGTTCCCGTTCGACTACTTCAGCCTGTTTCGGAAGACGTGCCACTTCACCAGCTCGGACGGAACCATCGAGGAGCCCGGGCGAAGATCGACGCGGATGGCCCTCGACCTCATCGCGAAGGGAGAGATCGACGTCACGCCGATGCTGACCCACCGCCTCTCGTTCGCGCGCGTCAAGGAAGCCTATGAACTTGCGCGCTCCCGCGAGGATGGGGTGATCAAGATCGTTATCGACATGGTGGCATAAGTGCGGCAGAACTCAGCTCCAGAACTCTCGGTGGATCTCGAGCCCTTCTTCCTCGAGAACCGGCCCGACTACGCAGGTCGGACGGCGGCCTCGGTCCAGCACCTCGCGACACGAGATCAGAAACGGTTCGCCTGCGATCGCCCGCAAGGCCCCGGCCGAGCACCCGAAGACGACCGTAGGAATCTGCGCCCAATAGATCGCCCCGGAGCACATGACGCAGGGCTCCGTGCTTGTGTATAGGGTGCAGCTTCGCACGACGTCCGGGCCGAGCTTCCTGAGTCCCTGACTGATCAGGTTCAGTTCGGCGTGGCGCGTGCTATCCTGGTCGGTGGCGACCGAGTTCTCAGCAGTCAGCAGGATGCGGTCATCGCTCACGAGGAGGGCGCCAAAGGGGTGATTGCCCTTCTCGACGGCGCGCTTCGCCAGGCGGTAGCATTCCCGTATGGTCGTCTCGTGGGGGCTACGCATGTTGCTCCTTTCGATGTCCAACGGATTGGCGCTTGTCTTGGTCGACGGACCCAGGCGGCCCGGCGCCAACCAGCACCGCCGTGAACCCCTCATCCCCGCGCGCCGGGGCGGTGCGTTCGCGCGCCGAAGACGTGCGTGAGTACACGCGTACGCGCGTGAGTACACGCAGACGCGCGTGAGTACACGCAGTCTTGAAAGCCACGTCGCACGTCAGCACCGCCGTGAAACAGGCCCGTCATAGTGCCCCTGCCGGGGCGCGGAAGGGTTGTGCTGGTCTCATAGTTGCGAGCAGCCCCCGTCTCGGGG
>JAUVSX010000367.1 GCA_030596915.1 Chloroflexota bacterium
CGAGGCACTAGACCAGGTTCTGCCTAGGACTTCATCAACTGAGCCGACATTTCGAGCGAGCCGCGCAGCAGCTTCCTGAGCGAAATACCATTGCCAAGGGTCACCAGCAGGAAACGGCTGCTTAGGGGCTGATCAGCAGGATCCTGGGCCGAAACGCAAAACACAGGCACCTGTTGGATACGCCCATCTCGCACTATCTCTTCCAGCACCTGCCATCCGCCCATATCGGGCATCACGATATCGAGGAGCACGAGGTCTGGCGGGTCGCGGAGCAGTTCCTCCAGAGCCCGTCGGCCGCTACTGGCCGTCACGACCTCGAGCGTCCTGTCGCAGACCTGAAGCATACGACGGAAGAGGTCCAGCACTTCCGGGTCGTCGTCCACGACCAATACCCGCCTCACCGGCTTCCCAACTGCCTGCAGGGCGTTGTTCAAGTCGGCGCGCGTGACTGGTTTCACCAGATACCCGCAAGCGCCTGCGCCCATCGCGCGCTCCGCCATTCGGGGAACAGAGCACCCGATGATTGGCGTGTCAGGCGCTTCTCGCGCCAGTGTTTCTACTAGCGACCAGACATCGTTTGGGCCGGATGTGTTGACTACCACAGCGTGAGCAGGTCCGCTACGCAGTTCCCTCATTGCATCAGTCAGTCCTCGTGTATCGACGAACTCGACCTCACCCGCAAAGCGCGCGAATTCTGCACAGAGCGTTCCAGCCTCGTCACAAATGACCACTCGCGGCCTGAGGATTTGGTCGTTCGATCCGGACCGGGCCGATCTGAACGCCGGTTCCCACCAGATCCAGTCCTCGCGGATGCGGTGCGCGGGCTTCGTGACAGGCTCCACAGGCGACGAGATCGGCAAAGTGAAGTGGAACGATGTTCCCGCTCCCAGCTCGCTTTCGAGCCACATCCGGCCACCGTGAAGCCGGACAAACTGCCTGCTGATGCTCAGTCCCAATCCGCTTCCGCTCGCGTTCTGCCAGGGGCTTCCGCTTGCCTGGACAAAGGGTTCGAAGACCCGATCGGTATCCTGGGGTGCGATGCCGGGCCCTGTGTCTGTCACCGTTACAAGAACCCGATGATCCTGCCGGACAACGCTCAGCGCCACCCCCCCCTCGTCCGTGAAGCGTGCGGCATTGCTCAATAAATTGAGGATGACCTGTTGAATCCGCGTGCGGTCGCAGTAGATCTCAGGCAGATCATCGGGGACTTCGACCTGTATCGCCAGCCGCTTCTTTTCTAGCAACGGACGCACCACTTCAACGCTATTGCCAATGATCCCCCTGAGGTCCAACCGCTCCTTGTGCACTGACAGTTGCCCCGCCTCTGCGCGCGTCAGATCCAGGACGTCATCGATCATCTTGGAAAGATGATCACAGTTCCGATGAACCACTCCTAGGTCCTCGCGCATCTTGGGCGAGAGCGACACCGCGTAGATCTCCGGCGTCTCAGCCATAAGATCGACCAGCCCGATGATCATGTTGAGCGGTGTGCGGAATTCATGGCTCACATTGGCGACGAAAGCGGCTTTGGTTCTCTGGGCTTCTTCGGCGATCCTGCGCAGCACGGCGTTTCTCTCGTTGGCCAGCGCTAGCAGCCGGTTGGCGTGGGCCAGGCCCTCCAGAGTCTGCTCCAGCTCCGCCTTGCGGTCTCGGGCATCCTTCAGGAACAATCGGGCACGCTCGAAGTATTCCTCCAACCACCGCCCGACCTGTTGTACCGGGGTGTACACCATAGTCATAACGCCAAGGATCGACCAGGTTGCGGCCAGCGCGACGCCAACCTCGCTCCAGGGCGTCCCGCCGCCTGGTGCCCCGGCCAGCAGTATCAGGAAGCCTGTCTCCCCAAGCGCCGTGCCGAAGGCAGCCGGAAGGCTGATCAGGGCAGCGGCCAGAGCGGTCGGGATCACCATCAGAGTCAGAACGCCCGGCGCAACTCGCCAGGCCCGAAGAAGCACCGCTGCGGCAGCGATCCGCACGACGAGCACTCATCGGCGTGCGATCGAGTTCCACTTGGCGAGCAGCCAGGCGAGCCCTGCCATTGTCCCAAGCAGCAACCCGACGATCTGCATTTGCAGGGCGTAGGGGTCGACGATGCCGCCGCTCAGCAGCAGGATCGCCACGGCCACCGTTCCTAGTGCGATGATGGCGCTCCTTGGAGATGTTCTCAGTTCAGATCCGAGGCTTGAGGCTACTTTATTCATCCCACATCTATCCTCGCCCGCGGCAAGAGGGCGCCCGAATACTGGAGGTCCGGAGGCCGGGTGTCATTCGTAGGGCAGTTCAGAGGCCGAGCCTCACTCAGTCCTTAAGTCGGTGACCCCTGTGATGCGTGGACCGGAGGCGCGTGCCGCCCAGGCTGGGCGCACCTTCCGAGATCACGCGCATTGCCACGGCAACTACCTGCCCTGCTCATCAGTGTTGAAAGGCGAGCCCTCGCATCTGGCGCATCAGCAACCTACAACACTGCGAACCGCTCCGTCCTGGTCTGACCTCTGCTCTATCTACGTGCGATCGAGCTGGGGCTTACCTGCCTCGCGAGCCTCCCGGATCGCATCCAGGTAGCGCTGTTCGACCTGAAGCACGTGGAACAGCACCTCCTGAATCGACCAGCCCCCATCCCGAGGCTTCTTACGGATATCCTCGTCGGTTAGCCCAAGGGTCCCACCCAGCAGCTTGCCCCAGGCAAGTTCCGCCTCCGCCAGCATCCGCTGTGGCATTGTCTGCCCGCGCTCGATACTCGCACGGGTTCCCAGGACCTGATCGGCGTGTTCTCGCATGTGGTCGCCGAAGCGCAACAACACACGGCGTACGTCGTCCCACCGCTGCATAGTCGTCCGATAAGCAAACTCATCCTCGGGCACATCGACCAACTCAGCCAGCATCTGCTCCCGGACCCGACGGATGTCGGCCAGGAGCTCTTCCAACTTCTCTTGTCCCATCCTGTCCCCTCCCATTATGAAGGCGGCGCGATCCTGGCCGTCGCCTGCACTTTCTTGGCGAAGCGCCGCACATATGCTCTGGGGTCACTGAGATAGCGCTCGACGATTTCAGGGCGCGGCGCGTCCAGTCGCGCCAATGCCTCGGCGGCCGTCAGCTCCAACTCATAGCGCGCGTTCTCTGTCACTTCGGGCGCCGGCCTTGCACGTTGCTCCTCCTTTCGGGTATAGCTCACCTGCAGCGCTCGACCCACCGGCAGGTCGTCGCGAGCGACCATCCGTTCGATCGGGGCGATCGCGCAAGGGTCCCCGATTTGCCCGAGGGCCCTCACTGCGGCGACGAGCGGGGCATGGGGCGTCTGCGCATCCTCGAGCACTTCGATCAACGTCGCAACGGCATCGGGGCTGTGGATGCGGCCCAATAGCACGATGGCCCCCTGCCACATCGGCGCGACTTTGCGCCCTTTGGCCAGATCTCCCCGCCGCTCCTTCACACACTCAATCAGCGCCGGTGCGGCCTCCTCTCGCTCCATCATCGCCAGCGCGATCGAGGCCCACATTCCCTTGTCCGTGTCGATCTCCTTTGCGGTCTCCAGCAGCAGCGGCAACGCCTCATGCTGCTTTCGATAGATAGGCCAGATAGCCTCTCGAGGGCTTTCGCCGCCAAGCTCCCGAATCCACTCGTCGATCGGACGGGCGGGCAGCCCCGGCGTCAGGCTGTAGGGCTTATGCACCTCTGATGTCTGTGGCTCCGGCAGCTCGGGCCGGCGGCGAGGGCCCAGGGCCCCACTCTGGACCAGCTTGGCCTGGAGTTCGGCGATCGGCAGCTCCCGTGGGACGACACCGTGCCGGACGCTGAGCGCAGCCGCGATCCCGGCAGCCTCGCCGACGCGCTGCATGTCCCGCTGCATACGAACCGGAATGTGTGCGTCGTAGGTCACCGACAGCGCTCGGCATGCGACGATCAGCCTGTCGATGTCAATAGGTAGCAGTGCCCGGTATGGGATCTCCGAGCCGATAGGGCGCTTCCAGTTGCCCAGGAGCCACACCCAGAGCATTGCCTCGTCGCTCTCGTTTTCGTAATCGTAGGCGTGATTGTCGTAGTGGGCGCGCGCGTACGCGATCACGTCCGCGAATTCTCGGCTGGTGACCTGGTCATCCAGCGTCAACTGTACCTCGCCCAGGATCTGGCGGCTGCTGCGCAAGCCGATCAGCGGAGCGACATAGGTCCACCGGTTCGCGGCCACGAAGCG
>JAUVSX010000195.1 GCA_030596915.1 Chloroflexota bacterium
CGAGGGGACGCACCCTCTGAGCGCACGCCAGCCAGCCCTCCAGACCACGGGGGGCTTGTGTGTTCTGGAGATACCGTGACAATCCAGGGACTCACCGACGCGATGAACCGCTTTGTCGAGGCGGTGGGCTGGTATGACGAGGACTCGCCCTGCCCTCAGACGCCACGCAACATCGCCATCTCCCTGTCGCTGGAGGCCGGAGAAGCGCTCGAGCTCTTCCAGTGGGAGGAGCAGGCCGACAAGGAAGCGTTGGCGGGGGAGCTGGCTGACGTGGGACTCTATCTGCTCCAGCTTGCCTACGTGACCGGCATCGACCTGGAGCAGGCAATCCACGACAAGCTGGCGGTCAACTACAAACGCAGTTGGGCCAAGGATTACGGGTGAAGATCCTGGCTGTGAGCGACGATGTCGTCAGCACGCTGTACAGCCCGAAAATCGTCTCTCGGTTCGGCGACGTGGATCTTGTGCTCGCCTGCGGCGATCTGCCGTACTCGTACATGGAGTTCATCGCGTCGATGCTGAACGTGCCCTGTCTATATGTGCACGGCAACCACGACTGCGACGAGCATACGGAATGTGGGATCGTGTTGAATAAGCCGGGCGGGTGGGCCAACGTGGACGGCCGGACGGAGCGGGTCCGCGATATCATCGTCGGCGGTCTGCAGGGCTCGATGCGCTACCGCCCGAATGCCCCATACCAGTACACCGAGCGGGAGATGAGACTCAAGGCGTGGCTGATGACCCCGCGGCTGGTGACGAACCGGTTGACCCGTGGGCGCTACCTTGATATCCTGATCACGCACGCGCCCCGCTTGACATCCACGATGGAAAGGACACGGCGCACCGTGGGTTCAAGGCGTACGTCGATATGATGGAGCGGTTCAGCCCGCGCTATCTGCTCCACGGTCACCAGCATACCTACTATGGCCGGGACGAACGGCGCACTCAGCACCTCGATACCGAGGTCATCAACGTCCATCCATATCACCTGCTCGAATGGTGATCATTACGTAGCACACGCGCGCTCGGGCACACGCGCGCTCGGGCACACGCTCTCTAGGAGGAGGAATGGCAGCCAAGGTCACCCCCCGTGGCGAGGACTACTCTCGCTGGTACACCGACGTGGTCCTCATGGCCGATCTGGCGGACTATTCGCCGGTCAAGGGTTGCATGGTCATCAAGCCACATGGCTATACGCTCTGGGAGAATATCAAGGCAGGCCTCGACCGCCGTTTCAAGGAGACCGGCCACGTCAACGCCTACTTCCCGCTCCTCATCCCTCTGAGCTTCATCCAGAAGGAGGCGCAGCACGTCGAGGGCTTCTCCCCCGAACCCGCCATCGTCACGGTTGGCGGCGGCAAGGAGCTCGAGGAGCCGTTGGTCGTGCGCCCCACCTCCGAGACGATCGTCGGCCATATGTACGCGAAGTGGATACAGTCGTACCGTGACCTGCCCGTGCTCATCAACCAGTGGGCGAACGTCGTGCGCTGGGAGATGCGCACGCGCCTCTTTCTGCGCACAACTGAGTTCCTGTGGCAAGAGGGCCATACCGCCCACGCGACTTCCGACGAAGCGCAGGAAGAGACGATGCGCATGCTCGACATCTACGCCGACTTTGCGATCAAGGATGCTGCCATTCCTGTGATCCGGGGCCGCAAGAGTGAGCGTGAGAAGTTCGCTGGAGCTGTGGCCAGCTACGCGATTGAGGCCATGATGGGGGACCGCCGGGCGCTCCAGGCAGGGACGAGTCATTTCCTCGGCCAGAACTTCGCCAAGGCTTTCGACATCCGCTTCGTCGACGAACACAACGAGCGCCAGTATTGTTGGACGACCAGTTGGGGAGTCAGCACCCGCATGGTAGGGGCCGTCGTTATGGTTCACGGAGATGACCACGGACTGGTGCTACCTCCGAAGCTGGCCCCGGTGCAGGTCGTCGTGGTACCGATCTGGCGTGCCGACGATGAGCAGGCGCAGGTGCTGGAGGCGGTGGCCAAGGTGGAGAAGATGCTGGGCGACACCGTGGAGCTTCACGTCGATAGGCGCGAGGCGTACTCGCCGGGCTGGAAGTTCAACGAGTGGGAGTTGCACGGCGTGCCCCTGCGCGTAGAGATCGGGCCAAGAGACGTCCGGCAGGAACAGGTGATGTTAGCTCGACGCGACATCCCCGGCCGGCAGGGCAAGACGCCAGCCCCGATGCAGGGGTTGGTGTCCACAGTGCAGGAACTGTTGGTCACGATCCAGGCCAATCTGTACCAGCGCGCGCTGGACTTCCGCGAGGCGCACACGTATGATCCCAGCGACTACGGCGAGTTTGCCGAGGCAGTATCGGCAGGGTTCGCCTACTCGTGGTGGTGTGAGGACGCTGAATGCGAGGCGCAGATCAAGGCAGACACCAAGGCGACGGTGCGCTGCATCCCGATGGATCAGGAGGCGGGGCCAGGGACCTGCATCCACTGTGGTCGCGAAGCCCAGGAGAGGGCCGTCTTCGCGCGGGCCTATTGAGGCATCGAGGCGATGGCGTGAGACGCTTCGCTCGTGTGGTGCTGCTCGCCTCGCTGGTAGGCCTGGCTGTGGCCTGTCGCGCGCCTACCCGGGCTACCGATCCCGCCACGCTGGCTGATACGCCGGCTAATACATCGGGCGATACAGCGGCTGATACGGCGGAACCCACGCCATTGCCCGTGCCTACGCCGACCGCCGTCCCGACCAGCACGCCGACGCCCATACCACCCAAGACCCTCACGATCTGTCAGGCCGAGGAGCCCAACACGCTCTTCATCTACGGCAGCCCCTCGCGCGGCGCGCGTAACGTGCTTGAGGCGATCTACGATGGCCCGATAGACACTCGCACATACCAATCACAGCCTGTGATCCTGGAGAAGCTTCCCAGTCTGGCTGATGGCGACGCCGCGTTGAAGCCTGTCACGGCGACAGACGGCGACACAGTCGTGGAAGCCAGCGGCTTGACCACTGTCCTGCGCCCCGGCGTCAGCGTTCTGGATGCGGACGGGCAAGAGACGACGTTCAAAAGTGATGTTGTGACGATGACACAGATGGTCGTCACCTTCACCTTGCGCGCCGATATCACCTGGGCCGACGGGCAACCCCTGACCGCCAATGACTCCCGCTACGCGTTTGAGCTGGCTCAAGCATTCGAAGGCGTTCCCCTGCGGCTGCGCGCGCTGGTGGACCAGACCTACAGCTACGAAGTTGTCGATGAGCACACGGTCGTTTGGACAAGTATCCCGGGCTATCGTGACACCTTCTCCTTCCAGGGCTTCCACGTTCAGAACTTCTACTCTATGAACTTCTTCCAGCCGTTGCCGCGGCACGTATGGGGCACGACCGATGCCCGGCAACTTCTGGAGACCGAAGTGGCGCACCGCTATCCCCTGGGCTGGGGCGCCTTCATTATTCGCGAGTGGGTGGATGGAGATCACATCACGCTAGTGCGCAACCCGAACTACTTCCGCGCCTCGGAAGGCCTGCCCTATCTCGACGAGGTCACCGTGCGCTTCGTACCTAACCTGCGGCAAGCACTGAGGGAGTTGGGGGCGGGGACGTGCGACATCATTGCGCAGGACGTGATTGAGCAGGAAGCGATGAGGACTGGCACGCTGGCGCCACTCCTGGAGGCAGCACAGCAGGGCGCCGTACAGTTGGTCCAGGCTCCTAGCACGGAGTGGGAGCACTTGGACTTCAGCGTCGAGCGCGCCGAGTGGGTGCGCCGGCCGCCGTTTTTCAGCGATGCGCGTATGCGGCAGGCGGTCGCGATGTGCGTGCACCGCGATCGCATCGCAGGCGAGGCTATCCCCTACGGGAAGCCCGCTGTGAGCGACAGCTACGTTGCCACGGACCACCCACTCTATGCCGGGAGTCGCCTCATCGAACACGACTACAACCCGACCGCTGCCCTTGCCCTGCTGGACGAAATCGGCTGGCGGGATGAGGATGGCGATGGTGTCCGTGAGGCCCACAGCGTGCCGGGGATCGGAAGCGGTACGCCCCTGTCGCTCACGTTGCTCACCAATGGCGATCACCTGGCCCACGAGCGCACGGCCCGCATCCTGGTGGAGAACTTGGCCGCCTGCGGAATCAACCTGACGGTCGAGTATATGCCCGCCAATGAGTTCTTCGCCGATGGCCCTGATGGACCGGTCTTTGGGCGCCAGTTCGACCTGGCGCTCTTCTCCTGGCTGAACGATCTCGACGCACCTTGTTGGCTCTATCTGACCTCTGCGATACCCAGCGTGGAGAACTGGTGGGCGACGAGCAACAACCCCGGATACTCCAGTGCAGACTACGACAAAGCGTGTGGCTCTGCGCTAGACTCGTTCCCGGGAACAGGCGCGTACGTGAGCTTCCATAAGGCGGCACAGCGTATCTTCTCCCGCGACCTCCCCGTGTTGCCTCTCTACTTCGTGCCCAAGCTCGTTGCCGTCCGCCCGGGAGTCAGCGGGCTGACGTTGGACCCCACGCAGCACCTGGAGTTCTGGGCCATCGAGGAGTTCGACCTGGAGGCTCTGGCGGAGCAGTAGACGGCGATGTGTGGTGGGGAGCCGGATGGGGCCACCGGGATGCAGCGCCTGCGTGGCCGCGTGGTGAAGGGCGGGTGCGCGGAGGGTGAGGCGCTCGTCTCGAGCGTTCCCATTGGGTTTCTGGGCGGGGTCGATCCCGAGACGGGGGTCGTCACCGAAGCGGACCATCCCCTCGAGGGTGAGAGCGTGGCCGGCCGGGTGCTCGTGTTTCCCACGGGGAAAGGGAGTACGGTCGGGTCCTACACGCTCTATCGGATGGCGCGCAACGGTGTCGCTCCCGCCGCGATGATCAACGCCGAGGCGGACCCCGTGGTGGCCGTGGGCGCGATCATATCCGAGATCCCGATGGTCGATCAGGTGGACATCTCGCTCCTGCGCACCGGGGACTGGGTGCGCGTCGAGGATGGATTCATCAGAGTCCAACGCGGAGGCGCAGGGACGCTCCCCAGCGCTACTAACAGCCCTCGTCCCCGAAGGGCGACGTAGAAGAGATCCGTCCTGCCCCGAGGACGCCCCCCGGAAGGGGGCTCAGAGCAACCGCAGCGAATCAAACGCAAAGACCTGACAGGTTTTGGTCAGACCCAACCACGCGTTGTGTCACCCGCTCACGAATGCCACGGCCCAGCGTGTGGAAACCTGACACTTTATTTTCGCCCCAATTGGCCTACAGGTCATATACAGTGATCACGACAAGCCCGGGGGCGGTCCCTGCCGGCGCGCTTCGCCACGGGAATGCAGTGGAAACCTGTCAGGTTTTCGCTTCACAGAGCGTGTCGTGGCCGTGCGATGACGATGACTTGTCGCCTATTGTGGGCCAAATCTAGGTGTCAAGTCTGCTTCAGGCGGAAGGGGTGGGATTCGAACCCACGGTGGCCGTAAAGACCACAACGGTTTTCGAGACCGTCCCGTTCGTCCACTCCGGCACCCTTCCAGATACTTCGCTAGCTAGCTTCCTCCTGGCTGTGACGCAACTGGGCAAAGAACCGTGCCAGCAGCGCCTGTCCCTCCTCGGCAAGCACCCCGCGCGTGACGCGGACCCGGTGGTTGAGGCGCGGATCGCGCAACAGCTCGACGACCGAACCTGCCGCGCCAGCGTTGGCATCATCGGCGCCGTAGACCAGCCGGGACAACCGAGCGGCCAACATCGCGCCGGCGCACATCGGGCAGGGCTCTAGCGTGCAGTACAGCGTCACGCCCGCCAGGCGCCATCCCCCCAGCACAATGGCCGCCTCCCGGAGCGCGATCATCTCAGCGTGTGCGGTCGGGTCTCCCTCGGCCTCCCTGCGGTTGTGCCCTCGCCCGATGATCGTGCCTTCGTGCACAGCCACCGCCCCGACGGGCACATCCCTGTGGCCGAGCGCCCGCTCCGCCTCAGCCAGAGCATAGCGCATCCAGGCTGCGTTGTCCACGCTGCCATTATAACATGGAACACGAGGGGAGCGAGGTAGGGGCAGGGATTGCCCCTGGCCTAGAATGGGGACGGCCACAAGGGCCGCCCCTACCGCGCTGCCCTCTTGCGCCTAGCGGCGGTCGAGCTCTGCCAATCGTTGCTGGATCATCCGCCGCAAGAGGGGCTCCTGGGCCAGGGCCAGCGCCTTCTCAAACTGCGGTTGCGCCCCCTCCTTGTCCCCAGCGCTGAAAAGCGCCAACCCGGTCCGGTAGTAGTCCTGCGCCGCATCGTGCCGGCTCGTGGGACGTGGCTCCATGCCATCCGTGGTAGGAATCTCGTCCCGCACAGCAGCCGGAGGCAGGGTCTGCAAAAATTCGTCCGTGTCACGGCGAGCCAACAGCGCGCTCGTGC
>JAUVSX010000149.1 GCA_030596915.1 Chloroflexota bacterium
GCCGACCACTCGCGGCGCGATGAACGGCGGTCAGCCGCCCCCCGCCCGCCCGGCCCGCGCGAGCACCGCGACGACGCCCCGACCAGCAGTTTCGGCGCCAATTGTAGCGACACGGACCTCGTGGCAGTGGCAGAGACGGAGCCGTCCGAAATCTCACTGGACCGAAACTGCCAAGGCGTCCGTAGGACGGCCGCTGTCTGCTGCTGCTACATCAAGACCACGAATAGCAGGTGGTGAGTCATGATGTACGAACAGCGCACACCTGGAGTCGGAGATTCTCCGACTCCAGCCCTGGTTTTGGTATAGGTGACATATCCGCAGGTTTCGCAGACGACACAGATTGCACGACGCCCCCGAGACGGTGGCTCGGAGTGTCAACTCGCGCAACTCATGGCGCCACCGGGTTTCGTCCTAGCTGGTCCGCGTACTCCCGCTGGGAAACCGAGCCGCGTTTGTAGCCCAGCTCGGCGCCAAGGCGGCCGTGCACTTTGAGATCATCGGGTTCAGTGCCTGAGTCAGGGTCACTGTCTGAATCACGGATTACCCGGATTACAGGATGACACGGATGGGGCAGAACGTTGTCTGAACCACGGATTGGACAAATTGAAGGATGACACGGATGAAAAAGAGACTTCCGGCGGCAGGCTCCGTAAAATGCGACAATCTGTGCGCATCCGTGATTCAGACATCCCCTCGCCGATTCGCTGACTCGCTCATTCGCTGAATCCGTGTCCATCCGTGATTCAGACATCCCCCGGCTACGAGCAGCACCGTGTGAAAGAAGTGCCCGTCGCGGCCATTGCACCGCGGCGTTGTCCCGGCGACGCCTGATCTTGACAACCGCAGGCAGACGTCTCCGTTGCACTCGGCCCCTATCGTGGGTACAATGTCCTGGCCCTGGCAGTCCAGGCATCCGAACAGTTATGAGTAGGGGAGTGTGGCATGAGGTCGGGGAAAGGGGGTTTAGCATGAACGGGAGCTTCGAGTTGGTAGAGCCGAGGTTCGTGCCGCCGCTCGATGCGGGTTTTCGTCCCGCGACGTTGGCCAACCGTGCGTTCCTGAAGGGGGTGGAGGAGGCGGGCGGCGGCGTGCCGCTGGTGCTCGCCTTGGAGCGCCCGGACGGCGCTGTCTCCCGCTTCGAGACCCGGGTGTTCCCCGAGGATCACCCGCAGGCTGATGCGAACCTGATGTATGCTGAGCGAGTCCTGAAGTTCCTTCTCTGGCAGCGGGGGGGCTGGAAGGTCACCGTGGGTGGCCCAAAGGCCATTGGAAGCACCATCGCCCAGCGCTACGCGCCTGGCGGTGCGCGGGAGTTCGACTATCAGCTTATGGGTGAGGATGTCTACGACCGGGCGTTCACTGTCGTTTCCTGCGCTCCGTCAGAAGCCCCGCCAGAGCGGGAGATGGGCAAACCGTTGGGCCGTCACCTGGATGGATGTCGTATCGGGTTCGACCTGGGGGCTTCGGACCGCAAGGTCTCGGCAGTCATCGACGGTGAGGCGGTCTACAGCGAGGAGGTGGTCTGGGAACCGCGCATACACAGCGACCCGGAGTACCACTACAGAGAGATCATGACCGCGTTGAAGACAGCGGCCGCGAAGATGCCTCGCGTGGATGCGATAGGAGGCAGCGCGGCAGGGGTCTACGTTAACAACCGGGTCAGGGTCGCATCGTTGTTCCGCGGCATCCCCAAGGATCGATACGACGAGGTGAGGAGCCTTTTCGTGCGCATCGGTGCGGAGATGGGGGTACCGCTGGAGATTGTGAACGACGGAGATGTGACGGCACTTGCAGGTTCTATGTCGTTGGAGGAGAATGGAGTTTTGGGTATCGCGATGGGATCGAGCGAGGCTGGTGGCTACGTTGACATGGAGGGCAACATCACGGGCTGGCTCAACGAGTTGGCGTTTGCGCCGGTGGATTACAGCCCCGAAGCTCCTATCGACGAGTGGTCCGGCGACCGGGGGGTCGGCGCCCTCTACTTCTCGCAGCAATGCGTGTTTCGGCTCGCGCCAAAGGCGGGGATTTGGGTGCCAGATGACGTTACGAAGGCCGAGAGACTCAAGCTGGTGCAGGCGGAGCTCGAAGCCGGACACGAAGGGGCGGCCGATATCTGGCGGAGCATGGGCACCTACCTGGGCTACGCCATCGCCCACTACGCTGACTTCTACGAATTGAAGCACGTGCTCATTCTCGGGCGTTGCACCTCCGGGAAGGGTGGTCAACTCATCCTGGATGGCGCCAATCAGGTGCTTGACCGCGAGTTTCCGGAGATTGCTGCTCGGACCAAGGTCCAGTTGCCCGACGAGAAGGTCCGGCGCGTGGGGCAATCTATCGCGGCCGCGAGTCTTCCGGCGATCAGCTAGGAGGATAGACGTGAGACTCAATCTTGAGACAGCGGAGGTCTTCGTGCCCGACGGGCTTCGGGCTGAGGAGGCGTTGGCACGGACCACCCATATGGCCATTGGAGCGCATCAGGATGACATCGAGGTTATAGCGCTCGATGGCATCCTGAGATGCTTCCAGCGGGATGATAGGTGGTTCTGTGGAGTCGTCTTGACCAACGGCAGCGGGTCTCCGAGGGATGATCTGTACAGAGACTACACGGACGAGGCAATGCGGGCGGTCCGGCGCGCGGAGCAGAGGAAGGCCTCCGTCGTGGGCGAGTATGCAGCACAAGTGCAACTAGACTATCCGAGCTCGGCCGTGAAGGATGGCTCCAACAAGGCGCCTGTCGAAGATCTGAGGGTGGTGCTGAGGGCAGCCAAGCCGGAAGTGGTGTACACGCATAACCTGTTCGACAAGCACGACACACACGTGGGCGTGGCCCTCAAAGTCATCGAGGCGATCCGTAGCCTGCCCGCGGGGGACCGTCCGCAGCGGCTGTACGGATGCGAGGTCTGGCGCGATCTGGACTGGACAGTCGACGCGGACAAGGTCACCTTTGACACCTCAGCCCATCAGAACCTCCAAGCGGCGTTGCTGGGGGTGTTTGACTCGCAGATCTGTGGTGGGAAGCGGTATGACTTGGCGGCGATGGGGCGGCGGCGTGCCAATGCCACGTTTTTCGCATCCCACAGCGTTGACGTCGCAACCGGGATGATTTTCGCGATGGATCTTACGCCGTTGATCGCGGACCCGGACAGGGACATCCAAGCTTACATGCACGGATACAACGAGCGGTTCGTTCAGGAGGTGACGGCGCGGCTGGCGAGGCTGCGGGGGCAGGGAGGCGCGCGCGGTCGGTAGGCTATTGGGAGAAGCCATGTCTGATCCACGACTGGTCGTTATGGCCGCTGGTATGGGGAGTCGCTACGGGGGGTTGAAGCAGCTTGAGCCCGTCGGTCCTAGCGGCGAGATCATCCTAGACTATTCTGTCTACGACGCATTGAACGCTGGTTTCGGACCCGTTGTGTTTGTGATCAAGGAAGAGATGGAGGAAGCGTTCCGCGAGAGAGTAGGCAAGACCATCGGGAAGCGGTGTGAGATCACCTATGTGTTTCAGAGGCTCGATGACGTGCCCGAAGGATACACGGTTCCGCCGGTGAGGTCGAAACCCTGGGGAACTGCCCATGCAGCCTTCAGTGCCAGGTTCGTGATCGATGGTCCTTTCGCAGTCATCAACGCGGATGATTTCTATGGACGCGGTTCATATCGTGCTCTTGTTGGCTACCTGAGAGGCGCTCAGGACCGTGACGGCACTTACGACTACTGCATGGTTGGGTTCGTGCTGAGGAACACCCTCACGGATCATGGTCACGTAGCGCGAGGCGTCTGCAGGGTGGATGAAGATGGTTTCCTGGAGGGGATTCGGGAGCACACGCGTATCGAGAAGCTAGGCGAGAGCGCGAGGTACACCGAGGATGGGAAGGCGTGGGTCGAGATTTCGGGCGACAGTGTTGTCTCGATGAACATGTGGGGGTTTACGCCAAGCCTGTTCTCGCAGCTAGAGTCGCGCTTCTTTCACTTCACCCAGACGCACCGTGGTGACATCGATCGCGCCGAGTACTTCCTCCCCAACGTCGTAGGAGCCATGATCCAGGAGGGCGTGGCGAGGGTCAGGGTTCTCCCGACGAACGAGAGATGGTTTGGGGTCACGTATAGGCAGGACAAGCCCCAAGTCAAGGAAGCGATTCGCGATCTCATACGACTCGGAGTCTATCCCGAGAGATTGTGGGCGTAGTGTTCGATGAGGCCTGAATTAGCAGAAATCGTCAAGCGCTTTCGGTTCGAAGGGGATTACCTGGGCGCCAATCCCTACGGTACCGGACACATCAATGACACATTCGTTGCCCATTTCGCAAACCTGGGTAACACCAGCCGTCGCTACATCCTCCAGCGTATCAACCACACCATCTTCGAGAAGCCGGAGGAACTGATGGAGAACATCGAGGCCGTGACCCGCCACCTGCGGCGGAAGATCACCGCGGCCGGCGGTGATCCCGAACGAGAGACGCTCAACCTCATTCCGACAGCAGATGGCGGGAGCTTCCATAGAACGGAGGACGGCAACTACTGGCGCGCGTACAATTTCATCGAGCATGCGCAAACCTATGAGGTGGCGGAGAATCCGGTTCACGTACGCAACGCGGCGAAGGCGTTCGGGAGGTTCCAGAGCCTGCTCAGTGACTTCCCGTCAGGGCAGCTCAATGAGACCATACCTGACTTCCACAACACGAGGAAGCGGTTCGAAGCTCTTGTCGATGCGGTAGAGAGAGACGTCAGGAATCGCGCCCGGTCCGTGCAGGCGGAGATCGAATTTGCAGTGCGAAGAGCCGACGATGCGCCGGTCTTGCTTGATCTGCTTGAGAAGGGTGAGCTGCCCGAGCGCGTCACACACAACGACACCAAATTCAACAACGTGATGATCGACGATGAATCGGGGGAGGGGATCTGTGTGATCGACCTCGATACGGTGATGCCAGGCCTGACGCTGTACGACTTCGGTGACTCTGTGCGCTCGGCGGCCAATACGGCTGCCGAGGATGAACAGGACCTGAACAAAGTGCGGTTTGACCTCGGAGTTTTCGAGCACCTGGCTCACGGGTATCTGGATGCCGCCCGCGGATTCTTGACGCCCAGGGAGGCGGACTACCTGCCCTTCTCCGCGAGGATCATGACACTCGAGTGCGGTGTGCGCTTTCTCGCTGACTACCTGGACGGCGATGTCTATTTCAAGACGCATCGCGACAGCCACAACCTGGACAGGTGCCGCACCCAGTTCAAGATGGTGGCCGATATGGAGGGCAGTTTCGATCAGATGCGGAGAATCGTCGAGTTGTATCGATGATGGTTGGGTTGCAGAGCAACCCCTTGGGTCCCTTGGGACGTCTCAGTTCACACCATCGCAGGAGGAATAGGAAATGAAAGTGGGTTTCTACGGTCACGTCAGGCAGTATCATAACCTGAAGGAGGAGATCGACGCAGCCATCTTGGAGGTCCTCGAAAGCGGCAAGTACGTCACGGGGCCGACGCTGGCACGCTTCGAGAAGGAGCTGGCGGCCTACTGGGGCACGAAGCACGCCATCGGGTGCAACTCGGGAACAGATGCGCTGTGGCTGTCGTTTCTGGCGTTGGGCATCGGGCCTGGCGATGAAGTCATCACAGTTGCCAACACTTTCTTCGCCACGGCGGAGGCAATCTGGTTCGTCGGCGCGAAGCCGGTGTTCGTGGAGATCGAGCCCAAGACGTGCAACGTCGACGTCAGCACCATTGAGGCCGCCATCACCGACAAGACTCGGGCCATCGTGGCTGTGCATCTCTACGGCCAACTGGTGGATATGCCAGCCGTCGCTGAGATCGCCAAGAAGCACGACTTACTGGTGATTGAGGACTGCGCTCAGGCGATCGACGCCGCTGGTCCCGACTTCAGGAGCGGCGAGTTGAGCGATGTCGTCTGCACCAGCTTCATCATCCAGAAGAACCTCGGCACCTTTGGCGACAGTGGGGCGGTCATGACCAATCGCGATGACCTCCCCGACCGCATCGGTGCGCTGCGCAATCACGGCTCGCTCAAACGCTCGCACCACACTATGGGCTACAACAGTCGCCTCGACGACCTACACGCCGGCATCCTCAGCGTCAAACTGAAGCAGATCAGCGAGTGGAGCGACCGCCGTCGCGAGATCGCGGCGATGTACACAGCGGGTCTCAAGCACTTGCCCTGGATCAAGCTACCCTGCGAATTGCCCGGCTACCGCCATGTCTACCATCTCTACGTCATCGAGGTGGACAGGCGTGACGCGATGCTAGGGTACCTCAATGATTCGGGCATCGACGCCAAGACCCACTATCCTATCGCCATCCACAAGCAGGAGGGTTTCCCCTGGGGCAATCCCTCCGATGGTGATGTCTGTCTGCCGCTGACAGAGGTCCACGCCGCCAGCGTCATCTCTCTGCCGATGTTTCCTGAGTTGACGCAGGGGGAGATCGACTGCGTGATAGAGACAGTCTGTGCCTGGGGAGGGTAGATGAGCGACACACAAGAGACGTATTCCGTCGCGATAGCTGGGTTGGGCAAGCGCGGCATCCATCATGCCGATGCGTTCTCTGCAAATCCGCGTTTTGAGATCGTGGGGCTGTGCGACGTAGACGAGGAGCGGATGCACGCGGCTGCGGCCAAGTACGGCGCTTCGCACCTTAGCGCCAGTGCGGCACAATTGCTATCTGACGCCAAGCCCGACGTCTTCTGCTTCTGCACGCCTCCATTCGTCCGACTGGACCTGATCCGGGCCGGCGCCGAGGCGGGTGTGCGACTCATCGCGTACGAGAAGCCGATGGCAACGTCGACTAATCAGAGCCTGGAGATTATGAAGCTACTCCGTGACGCTGGCGTCAAATCGGTCGTCAGCCACCAGCACCGATATGGCCAGCACTACCAGAAGGTCAAGGAGATCATCGCCAGCGGCGCCATTGGTCGCGTGCACACCGTGTACGGGCACGCTACCGGTTGGATGATGCATATGATGACGCACCTGATCGACTATATGCGCTGGTACAACGATGAGGCCGAGGCGGAATGGGTCGTGGGGCAGGCTGCAGGCAGGGAGAAGTTCGAGGACCTTCACGCCTCACCCGACTACATCGCGGGGCTCATTCAGTTTGACAACGGCGTGCGCGGCATTGTCGAGTGTGGCGAGGGGGCGCCCGATGTGCCGGAGGTGGACTACTGGTGGCGCAAGTGCCGCGTTGGGGCGCAAGGCACAGAGGGATTCGCGGAAGTCCTGACCGGGGGCGGCTGGCGCGCGCTGACTGGCACGTCGGGCGGCGTGATCTCGGGGCC
>JAUVSX010000165.1 GCA_030596915.1 Chloroflexota bacterium
ACAATCTCCGCCCAGGCAATCTGCACGACGAAGGGCGGTGTCATTGCCGCAGCGCCAACCCCAACTTGCAGGAAGGGAATGAACAAGTTGCTGATCCACGCGCCCAGGGCCGTCCCGGCCCCGATTCCGACCAGGATCAGGAATGCCAGCTCCCACGCCAGGAACGTCGTCATCTGTCCTGACGATAGGCCAATAGCGCGCAGGATACCCAGCTCGATGAAGCGGCGCCGGAAGGAGAAGAGCGCGTAGAGCAGGAAGCCCAACACGGTCAGCAGGGCAGCGGCCGCGAACCCGACAGAGAGCAGACCGAACAACCCCTGGCGTTCCGGGCGTTTCACCTCCTCGGCAATCACGGCGCGCGGAGCATCCCAGTCCAGAACGACCATTCCTATGTCCTTCACATCCTTGACGATCCGCTCGTACTCCGACACGGGCGCGTCCGTCTTCACCCAAACATCGTAGGGGAACTGGCCGCCAGCTTGTTCAAACAGGTGGTCCAGGCTCATAACGAAGAGCGGTCCCTCATCAGGGTACCAGGTGGGGAACAGGTCGAAACTGCCGACGATCTCTACGTCGAATTCGCGGACCGCTCCGAGAGCCGACATCTCCATTTGGAAGGTGTCGCCTACCCGGAGAGCGTGCTGACCCATAAACCTACGGGAAACCAGGACGCCGTTTGGATAGTACGCCAGGCTGTTCATCAGAGCGCCCAGAGTTCTGGGTGCGAAGTCACGGCGCCAAAATGCTACCTGGGGGAAGCCTATACGGTCGACACCTATGACCGATCCGGATTGCCTGCTTCCGCTGAGCCGTGTGGTCACGTTGTAGCGGCCCACGCGCGCTGCGGCGTCAATGCCGTCGACGTCCAAGTGCTCGGAAACGGGAAGGAAGTACCAGAACGGGCCGGCTTCCTCCTCTTCCTGCTCTTCCTCCTCCTCCGAGCCGCCCCCGAACGCCGGGGTGCTTCCAGCGAAGGGGCTCTCGCCCGTCTCGAGTAACGCCATGTCCGCGCCGATCGCGTAGTACGTCTGGTCGACAAGGTGAGTGTCCAAGGTTTTCGCCACTGATGCCGTGAATGCTGATAGGCTGAGGGTGAGGACAAGGAGCAACAGCGGAGCTGAGTAGAAGCCCGGCGAGCGCGAGAGATGCCGCACCGCTAGCAGGACGCCCACACCACTCAAGTGTGAGGCGACCCAGGCGACCCCGGCCATAATGAAAGGCAGAATGCGCAGCAATAACAAGGTAAGGGCGAATACGCCCAGCGCCGGGAGCAGGAAGAGCAGCGGATTCTGGAACGGATCGGTGACCACGCCTCCACCAGCAGTAGGCAGGACGATGCTGCCCTGCTTGTTCAGCAGGTAAACCCCGTAGATGACCGGTATCAGCAGCAGTACGTCGAGCCACGCTCGCTGCCACCACGGCGCTCGGAGCGAACGTGCCCGCTCCTGCTTGTACGTGATGATCGTGTGACGGGACGCCCCGACAGTCGGCAGCACTTGTGCCACCAGCGCAAGGCCAATCGCAGCGAGACCGAAGTACAGCGTTTGCGTCGTCAACCCGACGCGAAGGTTGGAGTCTAGTGAGAAGTCGAGGAAGCTGCGCGCTTTGCCAATGGCCTGGGCGACCGTCATGCCGAGGAAGACGCCAGCGATCAGTCCGAGCGTGCCCAGAATCAAGCCTTCCACGATTGCGATCCCGATCACCTGGATTGCAGTGGCGCCCCGGCTACGCAAGACGGCGATCTCGTTGCGGCGCCGCGCTACGGACAGCCCGACCACAAGGCCGATGAATGCCAGAATCAGTAGCGTGATGGGGACGCTGAATGCGTAGAGTAGGACGGTCAGCAGTCTTGATGCCTGCCAGTACTTCTGCAAGGCGCTCGTGGGCGACACGTCGAGCCTGGTGTCGGGCAGAAGGGAAGTGACCTTCTGCTGTACCGCGGTGATGCGCCCGAGAAGTGGAACTGCGTCGGTGGCGTGGACCTCCGATCCATCCTGCACCAGGTACCACAGTGCCTGGTAGACCTCATCCTCGAGGTACGGGCTCAACCGGTTCACATATGTCTCCTCCGGCACGATCAGCACATCTTCGAAGGCCGACGGAGTATAGAACCAGAAATCATCCCCGGGATCCTGCGCGCGCCAAACGCCTGCGATACGTATCGGAAGCTGCGTGGTACGCTGCCCTCCTTCGGACGTCGAACGGCGCGCAAAGGCAATATAGCTCTCGCCAACCTGCAAACCCAACTCAGTGGCAAGGGCTTCGCTGATCATCACATCAATGACGCTGTTCTGCTGAGGGTCCGCAGCCGGGGGGAACGTGCCTTCCAGCACGAAAACGTGGTCTTCGAGGTCACTAATGAAGCCCAGGCTTACCCAGGCCAGCGGGTCCTTGACATCAGCGTACTCGATGTCCTCCAGGGGGAACAACTGGAAGTTGTTCGTCTTGAAGTATCGAACCAGCCGCTCCTGGGGCAGGCCCAGATCGTTGACAACCGGTCCGGACAGGTATGTATCGACCTGTTGCGCATCCTCCCACTCGACCGGCTCGGTCCACGCGCCGATATAGCGGAACATGAAGGCAAAGGGCGGGTGCATCCGTCTGCCCTCGCCCCCTGCGGGGTCTCCCGTGAGTTCTTCCTGCAGCACACGATAGTAGACCGCATCAGCGTACAGGGGGACGCTTACAGTCAGGGCCACCGACACGACCAGGCCCAACGTCGTCGCCAGCGCCAGCCAGCGCTGCGAGAGCAGGCGCTTGGCGGCGACGACGACTATGGCCCAGACACGAAGCAGCACGTTCATGAACCTGATCCCTTTACTGGCCTAAGATGATGTCGCCTTCGGAAAGGCCTTCCTCGATCTCGGTCCGATCCTCACCCCGGATGCCGATCTTGACGTCGACGCGCCTCTGGACGTCGCCATCCTGCACGACCACGAACCTGCGTCCCTCGAACGTGCGCACAGCCTGGGGTGGCAGCCAGAGCACGTTCTCCTTGAGCTCGAGCACGACGGTCACCCTGACCAGATCGCCCAGCTCAAAGCCCGTCGTGCCGAATTCCACATCCAACGATACGCGTGTCGACTTGTCCTCCTCGCCCACGCCCTGGCTGCGCCCGCCGCCGCCGTAGGGGTAGGGCAGCCGTCGGATGGTGGCCGGAACCTCGTCACCGGGGCTGCTCACGGGCGAGGCGACGGCCGGCATACCCTCGACCAGATCCCTCATCTGCCTGTCTGTCAGATCGGCGCTTACCTCCAACTCAGAGGGGTCCGCGATGACCAGAACGGGACGGTAGGCCTCAACCGCACGACCCTCAACCAGGCCCACCGAGAGCAGCACACCGTCGAAGGGCGCCACGATCTGGGCATCGTCCAACTGGGCCGTGAGACGCTCGACGTGGAGCCGCATCTCCTCGACCGTGAGGCCCGACTTGACCTGCTCCAGCCGGAGGTTCGCCAGTTCGACTTCGTGCTCAAGAATCTGGATGGCGTAGGCATGCACCTCAACGGCCTGCTCCGCCTGCTTCAAGTGGGCTTGGGCCACAACGACGTTCTGCTCCGCTTCGTGGATGCGCCGCGCTGCGGCCTCCAGGGCTTCCTCCAGGTCGCGTCGCCAGTACTGATCGACGACCTGCTGGTGGGCCTCTTCGGCATCCTCGACGCCACGCTGGGCCCGTTCGACGTTCACCCTTGCGATCGTAACTTGTGGGCTAGGGTCCTGCGCCATGGCTTGAGCCAGCCGGAGCTCTGTGGCTGCGAGGCTAGCCGACGCCTCCGCGAGCCGCTCGTCATTGTTGGCAATCGTCGTCGCCAGGGCGGCCTCGGCTTGAGCCAGGGCGTTCTTGAGGTCAGTGACCTCTAGCTCCGCAAGGAGCTCGCCCTCCTCGACCAGGTCGTTCCGCTTGAAGTAGACCGCGTCTACGTAGCCCGAGGCACGGAAAAACAACTCCTGCTCGATCACGGGTGCGACGCGTCCGGTGAAGTCAATCCTCTTGACCACGTCCCCAAGCGCCACCACGTAGATGGGCTTCGTGGGGATAATCGGCGTCGGGATAGGAGTCGGTGTCGCCTGATCCCCCTGCTGTCCACCAGTTGAGCAGCCTGTCAAGGGGATCACGCTCGCCGTGGTGAGCAGTGTCACAATCAGGAGAGCTATGCGCCCAGTCCGTTGGCTCATGGTTAACCGTGCCTCCTTGGTTCCGTTGTGCAGCTTGAGCACCTGTCCAGCAAGGCTAGAGCGCCGCGTCCAACCGGCGCCCCTCCTCCGATCTTGTCTCTACATTCAGCAGTCTACTATATCACGGTTTGCAGTCAAGAGCAAGCGACCCGAAGGGTCCGACAACGCAATCACAGGATACTACACCATCCGCCGCCGCGTCCCTACGGCGAGCTATGGAGGACCTTAAGGCGGGCTTAAGAACCCGCTCCCTACGGGACCGGGGCGCACGGAACCGGACCCCGGGCCCAGTTCAGTCTTGGGGGGCCAATGTCCAGTGCGATCTGGTGACCTGCGTCGCCCAGTATCCGAGATGCACGCAGGTTCGGCAGTTGCCTGTGTGGAGCCGTGGGGGATCGCCCCCAAGCTGACACACGCTGTGGGACATCCTGCTCTCGGACGCCCTGGGGCTGGCAAGCTCGATGCCGTGTGCTATAATCGACCACTTGATGCCCCGCGCACCGCCACGGCCGCCCGGTGGCTGGTCGGCGCCGGCGAGCCCGAGGCAGGGTGCACTCTTATGCTGATCGACTACCGCGTCCGCCAACGACAGTATCTGCTCGACATCAGCCGAGGCCTCACGTCGCAGCTCAATCTCGATGAGCTGCTCCAGATGGTGCTGGCTGCCGCGACGAAGATGCTGGCGGGTCAGGCTGCTCTCATCGGGCTGCGTGATGCCGAGGGTGAGTTCACCATTCGGGCCAGCTACGGCTTGCCCGAGCAACTAGTGCAGTACTTCGGGCCCCTGCTAACGGAGGTTCCCGATGTCGTTGATCGAACCCGATTCCACATCCCACGGCTGGGGGAGAAGCTGGGACGCATCGTGGCTGGATTGGGAATGCGCCTCGAGCAGGTCGTAGCTCTCCCGATGGCCATCGGGGGGAATGTGATCGGCACGCTGTTCGTTTTTCGAGCATACGGCGCGCGCTTCACGGTCGACGACCGCCAGATTCTGGGCAGCTTCGCCGACCAGGCGGCGATTGCGGTCCACAACGCTCAACTGTATGAGGAGCTCTCGCAGGAGAAGCACCGGCTGGATGCCATCCTTGAGTACACGGCCGATGGGGTGCTCATCCTCGATCCGGGCCTGCGCATCCTCGTCTTCAACCGCGCGCTGGCCCAATTGAGTGGGTGGGCAGCCGGGGATGCATTGGGCCGCGACCACGATGAAGTGATACGTTGGGCGCACCTCGAGACGCAGCTGGATCTCGCTGGCGCGGTCGCAGGTAGCTGGCCGCTGCCCTCCGCTAGACCCCTCTACGTCGAAGGGGACCTGCGCCGGCGGAACGCCGGCACGGTCAGCGTCGGCATCACCTATGCTCCCCTATTCGACAAGGGGGGGCGCCTGGTCAATGTGATCGCCAGTGTGCGTGACATCACGCGCTTCCGCGAGGCTGACGAGATCAAGTCGACCTTCATCTCCGTGATATCCCACGAGCTGAAGACCCCGGTCGCGCTGATCAAGGGCTATGCCGACACGCTGCTACGAGAAGATGCCCACTGGGACCTGCGGACCACACGCGAGAGCCTGGGCGTCATCGTGGACGAGTCCGATCGTCTCAATGCGCTCATCGACAATCTGCTCGACGCCTCACGACTGCAGGCTGGGGGTTTGCCGCTCAACAAAGACTGGCTCGCGCTTGACGGACTCGCGGGACGCGTGGCAAGCCACTTCAGCACGCAGACGGACTCACATGAGATCAGCGTCCGTTTTCCGGCCAGGTTCCCGGCTGTCGAGGCCGATCCGGACCGCATCGAGCAGGTCTTGGACAACCTGATGTCGAATGCGATCAAGTACTCCCGGGACGGCAAGCGCATCGAGATCAGCGGACGGGTACTCCCTGGGGAGGTTGTGGTCTCGGTGACCGACCAGGGTCCAGGCATTCCCCTGGAGGAGCAACCGCGCATATTCGAGCGCTTCCACCGGGGCGCCAAGCATCGCAACCAGAGCATCCCGGGCGCTGGGCTGGGCCTGTACCTGGCCAAGGCGATCGTTGAGGCCCACGGAGGGCGCATCTGGGTCGAGAGCATCCCGGGAGAGGGGACGACCTTCTCTTTCAGTATCCCACGAGAACAAACGTCCGGCTGATGTCACGGGTGATTGGACGATCAGCATGATTCAGGCCTCATCTGAGTGAGGGTCCTACACGAAAGGAAGTAGACTATGCAGAGAGTAATGGTAGCCCGCGTAACGTGCCCTAGTTGCCAGAACCAGATCCAGTTGCCCGTCGAGCAGGTGCTTGACGTGCGGGCCGATCCCACCGCCAAGATGCGACTGCTCAACCATTCGGTCAACGCAGGCGTATGCCCGCACTGCAGGACGCCGGTGGCCCTCAACCTCCCGCTGTTCTACCACGACCCCGACAAGGAGCTGGCGCTTGTGCTGATGCCGCTCGACGCTGGTCGGGGCAACCGCGAACGCCAGGCGGCGATCGGCAAGATCACGCGGGGAGTGATGGACAGCCTGCCGGCAGAGGAGCGCAAGGGCTATCTGCTGCAGCCCCAGGTTTTCCTCACGATGGAGAACGTCGTCAACAAGATATTGGAGGAGGACGGCGTCACGCCAGAGATGATCCAGGCGCAGCGGGAGAAGGCAGAACTGATTCAGCGGATGCTCGACGCGACCTCGGACGAAGTGCTTGAGGTCATCATACGGGAGGATGACGCAGCCATCGATGCC
>JAUVSX010000147.1 GCA_030596915.1 Chloroflexota bacterium
CGTTATCTTCTCGATCGCCGTCCCACATTCGGGACACGGTTGGCCCTTGGTCGTCCTGCACATAAGTGGCACGTAGCCACCCCGCTCGTTGTAGAGGTCGCGTTCGGTGTCGCGGCCTCCCAGCTCCGCTGCCTGGCTCAACGTCTCCCGGATCGCGTCGTAGAGGGCCCGACGCTCATCCTCCGTGAAGTCGGCGACGCGCCTCTTGGGGCTCGTGCCGGCGCGAAAGAGAGCGTCCAGCAGGTAGCCGTTGCCGATACCGCAGACGCCCGGTTCGCTGATGATGAAGTACTTGACCGTCTTCTTGTATCCTTCCTGAAGCACGTCGAAAAGTCCATCGAAATACGTGAAGGTGAACTCATCACTCAGCGGAAAGACGCAGGGCTCGCCCACGTACTTGTGCCTATCAATCTCAGGGTCTCCAAGGAGCCAGATCGCGCCCCACCCCTGCACGCTGACGGTCAGGTAGGCGCCGTCGTCGAACTGCAGCAGGAGCTGGTGCTTCTTAGGCAGCGTCTTCTCGGTCGGATGGAAAAGGATGCGCTCGCCGCCCTCGCCCAACACCAGCACGTAGCCAGGCTCGACACTGGCCAGGACGAACCGCCCGCGCGCCGTCGCCCCGCCCATCGTCTTGCCTACCAGTATCTGCTCGTACTCCTCCGGCGAGCCGCTGACGAAAGCGAACTTGTGGGGCGAGCTGCCCTGGATGGCCTTCGCGATCCGCCTCCCCGCCAACTCCTCCGTCATCTGCCGCGCGATCGTCAGTGCCTCAGGCAGTTCCATCATCGTCGCTCCTTTCCGCCCGATGGGACTGCACCCCGAGCGTATTCGCGAGGCCCGATCCTGTCAAGCCAGACTTGACACGCGTTCCCTGTCTGCCGGGACTGTGGTATACTAAGCAAAACAGCTTAGTTGCTTTGCGGGAGGAGTCTGATGTCTGAAGCGGTGAGCGTGAAGGTAAGCAGTCGATATCAGATCGTCGTGCCGCGAGTTGCTCGTGAGAAACTGAATATCCAAAGCGGTGACCGCCTGCTCGTAGACGTTCAGGATGGTGTACTCGTGCTGATTCCGCGACCTCAGGACTACGTCGCTCACATGGCTGGTCTGCACAAAGAAGTGTGGGCAAGCATCGATACGACCGCATATCTGGACGAGGAGCGGGAAGCATGGAGCGACTCAGAAGGCGACTAGGGCGGCACGTCGTTGTTGGACTCGACACGAGCGTCTTCATCTACCACCTGGAAGCTCATCCTCGCTACCAGCCGTTGACCCAGGAGGTACTCGGTGCGGTCCAGGCCGGCAGACTGGACGCGATCACGTCGACCGTCACTGTGATGGAGCTAACTGTGCACCCGTGGCGAGCGGGACGCCCTGCTGTGGCGCGCGCGTACGAGACACTGCTCGTGCACTTCCCCAACCTGACCCTGGCCGATGTGACCCGCGACGTGGCGCGCCGGGCGGCCCAACTGCGTGCGCGCTATGCCATCCGTCCCGCTGACGCTCTGCACGTGGCCACGGCCCTGATCCACGGGGCGACTGCGTTCGTGACCAACGATCGTAGGTTGACGCGCTTGGCTCCCGAGCTAGACCTGGTTGTCCTTGACGACTTCGTCGCGCCGTAGGCGGTTTCTACCGTCTGCCGGTAGTGGACGACAGGACCCGTCTTGCCCGCGGGGACGCGCTTCTTGCTAGCGCCGCCGCTTTCAGGGCGGTGCGGCACGTAGGAAACTGCCTATCAGAAGCGCGGCTGCGTTCGCTGGCCCGCCGGCCCGGCAGGCTGTCGTCTCGCGGGGGAGACTCGTCCGGCGGCCCCATACATCGCGATGACCTTCTCGGGCGCAATCTCCGCGAGGATGTTGTGGTTGTTGCAGAAGACGTAGCCACCACCCTCGCTCAGGTAGCCCACGACCTCCTCCACCTCGGCCTCCACGTCCGCGACCGTGCCCGGGGGCAGCGTGGCCTGCGAGTTCACGCCCCCGCCCCAGAGCGCGATCCGCCCACGGCTGGCGTCCTTCCAGTCCCGGTACGAGTGCTTGCCAGCCGGCCACTGGACCGGGTTCAGAATGTCAAAACCGCTCTCGATGATCATCGGAATGAGATCGTAGATTGCGCCACAAGAATGGAGAAAGGTCTTGACCCCCGGTGCGAGTTCGTGTACCGCGTCGTTTAGCCGCTTGCGGTAGGGTAGGAAGAGGTCGCGATAGACCCGTGGCGGTGCCATGAGGCTCTGTTGATTCCCCCAATCGTCAGCGGCCATCATGATGATGTCGATATTCGGCCCGATCTCTGGCAGGAGCGCGCGCAGATTCCGCAGAGCGTGTTCGGTGCCAATCTCGTGCAGCTCTGCGACGTAGTCGGGCTCGGTCAGGCACAGGATGGGGAAGACCGCGAGTCCCCCGTGCCCGTGGATGCAGATGGGCGGGGAGATAGACCCGTCGTTGAAGAAGACCGCACGGCCGGTCGCTGCCCTGACCTCGCGGCACTGTGCCGCGATGGACTTGATTTCCTCGTCGCGCAGTTCGTGCTCCCGCAACTCCCGGGCGAAGGCTTGGAGGTCGTACTTGGGCAGGTCATCCGTGAGGTTCAAGGTCTGGCCGGCGTGCGGGGTATCGAAGGTGTGTGCGGCTGGTGGCATCCTGGAGGGAGTCGACCCAGAGCCCGCCGTCTGGGTGATCGTACCGTCAGCCGCAGCACGGAACCTGTCAGGGTATTGCACCTTCGCGGGCAGCCGGCCGTTGAAGTCGTAGGGATGCCACCTATCTGGCTGGTCGAAGGCGTTTGTCACCCCGCCGCAGATCGTCACCACGTCGCAGCCGAGGGCGTCGAGCACGTCGAGTTCGGGCAGAGCCAGCATCTGGCCGGTGTCGACCACCTTGGGCAGGCGCGGCGGCAGGCCCAGCGCCTCGACGAGCCTGGGATAGGCGAAGGCGCTGATCCCCGTCGATAGCATGCCGCCCAGGTCCTTGGGCAGCCGGTCTGGCGTCTCGAAGGCAAGGGCTGCGAGCACCCGCTCGCGCGGGGAAGTCATGTCGGCCTCCATAGTGTGTAGGGTCTCGCGCTCATGCGCGGGCGCGCCCTCCAGTCAGCCACCGTCGCTCTTCCCATCAGAGACAGTAGTCCTCCATAGCCTCGGCCAGGGCCTCGATGTTCTCCAGCGGGATATCCGCACCATAAACGTATCCGACGAGCATCAGCCCACCCTCTGGCGACCTCATCTGAACCGTGACGTCCTTGACCATGCGCCTGATCTCAGCAGGTGTCATGTGTGGAATCCCCTGACGATCCAGATCGACCTCCGCGCAGAGGCGTCCCTTGTAGGCGCGGGCGATGCCGTCGAGGGTGTTGGCTCTAAGCTGCGGGTCGTGTACCGACACGCCGCAATCGATGAAGTCGTCGACGATGTCGAGCACCCGGCCATCGCTCGAGAGATAGACATGGACACCCGCATCGCGGCAGGCGCGAAAGAGCCGCTTGAACATCGGCTTGAGAACCCTTCGGAAGGCGGCCGGACTCATCATCAGGCCCCGCTGGGTGGCGAGGTCGGTATGGAATGAGACGAGGTGCACTCCCAGTTCGATCCAGTGCTGTGCCAGCTTCCGCGCGTAGGCCTCGACCATCTCGACCAGTCGGTACAACTGCGGCGAGTCCTCAGCGATGTCGATCATCAGATTGTCGAAGCCCCGCAGGAAGTACATACGATCGAAGAGCGATTCGGCGTTCCCCCACGCGACCCGACCGTGCTCTCTTTCGTGAGCGAGCACCCGCTCGGCCTCCTCCCAATCCCGCTTGCCCCACATCGCCGTCGTCAGCGGGTCGGGAGGTTTGTAGGTCGCCAGCGCTCCCCAGTCGCCAAGCGGGTGCTCGACGACCTGCCCGACCATGCCCTCCTCGACGATATGCCACAGACAACCCCAGTTGTCGCGGTGGTGGCCGGCCTTATGCCCGGGCGGCATCTCGTCGTAGTCTCTGCTACCCGCCTCGAATGGAGCGAACACCTTCGGGTGAGCCAGGACGATCTGCTCAACGGCGGCCCCGTACTGCTGCCAGGGCAGGGGAGAGATCTCCACCCGGCACGGGATCCACTCCGGGTACCGGAACTCGACCGCGCGCAGCCAGTTCTCTCGATTGTCCATACGCCGTCCCTCTACCTCAGAATCCGCAGTGCAAGCGCTGAGTGTCGAGCATAGCCCGGCAGCTTCCAGCGGGCGTGTCCTTGCCGCACAAGTCGAGTATCCCGGGGGTGCGATCCTCCTCCGCGGTGCGGGTGAGCTTCGGGACCGCGGATCGCGAGAAGGCATTCCCTATCCGAGCATCTTGAAACGCAGCCATCCTGGTACCCCTCAGCAGGACGCAGCCGCGCCTCTCGGCGAGAACCACCTCGGCATCCGTTATCTCAACCCGCTCGCGAAGCTCACATTTCTCCTCGCGTGCTTCAGGTGCCGGCTCCACTTCTGGTCGCTCGCGGAGCGTATTCGCAAGTGCAGCTCTTGTCAACTACTCACACCTGCAGTGAGTGTGTTCGAGTCTGGGGCGGGCTCCACCGCGCCAGACGTAGGCGTGTTGAACACGTAGGACTGACGAATGGCGTTCATCTCAGCAACTGGTCGACGCAGGACCACCGGGTCGCAGTGGGCACGGGCCCCCGGACTGAAATGCACCGGCCTGCAATCGCGCCTGTCGGGAGGTACGATCCCAGCGGAGCGATGGCGCGTTGGTGGATGGCGGGTATGTGAACGCCGCGTGGTTGACACGCCATCCCGTGCACGTATAGTCAGGTGTCATGAGTCAGTGGCATCAGCCGCGCCCCACTCTAAGGAGGACGGAATGAGTATCGTTGGCATGGATCGGATTCTGGCCCGTGCCCAGCACGGTGGCTATGCCGTGGGCTACTTCGAAGCCTGGGACCAATACTCGCTCGAAGCGGTGATCGAGGCAGCCGAGGAGACGGAGTCACCGGCGATCCTCGGCTTCGGCGCGGTCGGCGTGAACCAGGAGTGGCTAAATCGCTGGGGCGTCGTCGAGCTCGCCTCGATGGCGCGCGACCTTGCGCACCGGGCTACGGTGCCAGCGGCGATCCTCTTCAACGAGGCGGCCTCCTACGAACAGATTGTGCAGGGGCTGATTCAGGGATGCAACGCCGTTATGCTCGATAGCTCCGAGCTTCCCTACGAGCAGCACGTCGCTCAGACGCGCAAGGTCGTCGACGTGGCGCACGCCGCTGGCGCAGTGGTCGAGGCAGAGATCGGCCGGCTTGCGGATGCCCGCGAGGTACGCGGCGATGCCAGCGAGGCGCACGCACCGGCCAGCGCGACGGACCCTGAACAGGCAGCCGATTTCGTCGCCCGCACGGGCACGGATGCCATCGCCGTGTCGGTCGGCAACGTCCACCAGCTCTTGGGCGGCCAATCGGAAATCGACTTGAACCTGCTCGATCGCATCCACCAGGCAGTAACCGTCCCGCTGGTGATCCACGGCGGCACAGGCTTCCCCAGTCAGGCCGTCCCCGCGGCCATCGCGCGTGGCGTGGCCAAGTTCAATGTCGGGGCGGTGATCAGGAGAGCTTTCCTCGACGGCGTGCGCGAGGCGGCAGCCGCGCTCCCAGCAGATCCGCTGGGGCACCTCTACCTGGGATGCCGCAACGAGGGCGACATCCTCTCGCACGGCAAGGCGCGTATGAAGGCCGAGGTACTGCGGCTAGTCGCAGTCTACGGCAGCGCCGGCCGTGCTGCCTCCTGGTGAATTCGGCAGCGTGCGCCCCTCCCCCGGAATACCGGGGGCAGGGGTCGGGGGTGGGGGCTGAGCGCACTACAGGTGTCTTGACCGGAGTCCAGTCGCGGACCAGCGTGTCGCGGCGCGGACTTCTTCCTCGGAACCGGAGCGGACGCGGGAGGTCTACGATGTCCGATACTGCTCACGATGTCGTCTGCGTCGGCATTCTTGTAGCCGACATGTTTGTCCCACCCTTGGCGAGACTGCCCGCTGAAGGGGAGCTGCTGCTCGTCGACAACATCTTGCTGGATACCGGCGTGTGCGCTGCGAACACGGGTGTCGATCTCTGCAAGCTGGGTGCCAGCGTCGCCGTCATCGGCAAGGTGGGCGGCGACGTCTTCGCTGACTTCGTGCGACAGGACCTCTCCGGCAAGGGCCTCGACGTGTCGGCAATCCGCATCTCCGCCACAGCTCCTACGGCGCGCACCGTGATCCTCCCCGTCAGCGGCCAAGATCGGCGCTACATCCACTCGGTCGGGGCCAACGCGGAGTTTGGCATCGATGACATCGACCTGGACGTCGTCGCTCGCGCGCGAGTGCTGTACGTGGGTGGCTTCCTGGCCATGCCTGGCTTCGACCAGCCAGCGCTTACGCGGCTGCTGCGCTTCGCCCGCGAGCGCCAGGTGGCGACCGTCCTCGACGTGGCCGGCGTGCAGCCTGAACACGGGATCGAGGCCGTGAGTGATGCCCTCCCATACACCGACGTCTTCCTCCCCAATCACGACGAGGCCCGACTGCTCACCGGCGAGATCGACCCCGCCCGCCAGGCCGAGCTATTCGTCGAGCACGGGGCTGGCACGGCGGTTGTGACCTTGGGGGCAGAGGGCGTGGTTGTCCAGACGCGCGACCAGACCCTGAGCGCGTCGGGCTTTCAGGTGGACGTCGTCGATCCCTCGGGCTCCGGTGACGCTTTTGACGCCGGTTTCATCATTGGCATGCTCGAGGCATGGGACCTGGCGCGCACCATCGAGTTCGCCTCTGCGGTCGGGGCCTCGGCCTGCACCCAGCGGGGCTGCACGCCAGGCGTCTTCACGCGCGACGAGGCCTTCGGCTTCATCTCCCGGCACGACATGACGATAGAGACCCTGTGACGAGGCAGTTCAGCGGGCACACTGTCGGCCACGGATTGCACGCATTGCACAGAACCCGCGTTCCCGTTCGTGGAAACTGGCGTCATTCGTGGCAGAGCATCTGGATCGAGGAAACGCCACCGTAGAGACCACAGAACAGGAGCCGAATCAACAAACCCGGGTCTGACGGCCGGCAGCACTCGGCAACCGCCGGTAGTTCGCGAAAAGGACACTCCCAAGATGCTCGGCGCATTCCGTTTCGCCTCAAAGCCCCTTCGGAGTCGTGATGTCCACCTCACGGCACCTGCGATGAGGATGGTGCCAAGAAGCACACAATGTAATTCGATTCGGTGGTGAAGCGCTTCGCCTGGGATCGCGACAAGAACGCAAGGCTTCGAGCGAAGCCCAATGTCTCGTTTGAAGACGTCGTCGCCCACATTCAGGTGGGCCATCTGCTGGA
>JAUVSX010000517.1 GCA_030596915.1 Chloroflexota bacterium
ACGCGCTTCTTCAGGCGCGCGAACGCTCGCACAGGCGCGGGCGCAGCAGGCGGATTCGACGAAGCCTTGAAGGGGCGTCGTATCCCTCTGGCAGCCCAGAAGTGAAAGGAGTGAACGATGGCCGAGACGTGCTGCTTCCTGGCCTTTGACCTCGGTGCTGAGAGCGGCCGGGCGATTCTGTGCCAATTCGATGGAGAGAGGTTCGAGCTGTCGCAGGTCCACCGCTTTCCTACAGGCCCCACAATCTTGCCCGACGGCCTACATTGGGACGTGCTGCGGTTCTGGAATGAGATTAAGACTGCGTTGGCTATGGTTGCCCGCGAGTGCGGCGATAGCCTGGTGGGCATCGGACTCGATACCTGGGGCGTTGACTCCGCCTTGCTCGATAGGAACGGAGCGCTCGTTGCCAACCCGTACCACTACCGTGACAGCCGCACCGATGGGATGTACGCCTACGCCTTCGACCGGGTGCCGCGGGAGGAGATCTTCGAGCGGACGGGCATTCAGTTCATGGAGATCAACTCGCTGTATCAGTTGCTGTCGTTGGTCGTCGCGCAGTCGCCGCTTCTCGATACGGCCGAGACTTTCCTGACGATACCTGACCTGCTCAACTACTGGCTGACGGGTCGAATCGCCTGTGAGTTCACCATCGCGACCACGACCCAGTGCTACGATCCGCGGGCTGGCGATTGGGCCTGGTCGATGCTCGAGCGGCTCGGGATACCGACGCGGATCTTCCCCGAGGTGGTCCCTCCCGGTACGGTGCTGGGAGACCTGGCCCCAGCAGTCGCCGACGAGGTTGGGCTCGCTGGCGTCCCTGTGATCGCGCCGGCCTGCCACGACACGGGGTCGGCCGTGGCGGCCGTCCCGGCCGAAGGGCCAGGCTTTGCCTGGATCAGCTCGGGCACGTGGTCGGTCCAGGGGGCAGAGCTGGTCCAACCCCTCATTGATGAGAGGAGCCTGGCGTACAACTTCACAAATGAAGGCGGAGCCGAGGGTACCTTCCGCTTCTCGCGCAACATCATGGGTCTGTGGCTCGTGCAGGAATGTCGTCGCACCTGGGCAAGAGCCGGTGAGGAGATGTCGTACGGGGAGATCACCGACCTGGCAGGAGACGCGGCGCCGTTCCTGGCCATAGTCGATCCCGACCACGCCGGGTTCCTGCCGCCGGGGGACATGCCCTCGCGGATCCGTGACTACTGCCGGGAGACCGGGCAACTGGTACCCCAGACAAAGGGTGAGATCGTTCGTTGCGCTCTAGAGGGCCTTGCGCTCCGCTACCGTTGGGTGCTGGAGAGGACCGAAGAGATGCTAGGCTACGAGTTGGAGCCAATCCACATCGTAGGGGGCGGGACGCAGAATCATCTACTCTCCCAGTTGACGGCCGATGCCATCGGGCGGCGCGTGGTTACTGGCCCGGTCGAGGCGACGGCGGCGGGCAACGTGATGGTGCAGGCTCTTGCGCTGGGACACATTGCCTCGCTGGCCGAAGGAAGGCGCATAATCAGGAACAGCTTCCCGTTGCTCACCTTCGAATCTGCTGATCGATCGGGTTGGGATCAGGCCTATGAGCGCTTCCTGACGCTTGTCGGCTAGAGGAGTCTGACGCCACAAGGTCACGTTGCCCATGTGGTGGCCGAGCCCCATCAAGTTGCAGGACTTCGCATAGCAAGAGGAGACAGAATGCCTGAGAAAGCCGTGCTAGTGGGGGCGATGCATCAGATCGCGTTGGAGAACCTGACCGCGGACGCGCGCGGCGTCAGGCTCGAGTTGGGTACGATCGAGGAATACCTTTCGTTCTTGCCGCAGGTGCAAGGGGTTATTCTCGGGGGCCAACCGATGGGCGCCGGCGAGATGGATCTGGGAGCGAATCTAGAGGTGATCGGGCGGCACGGAGTCGGAATGGACACTGTGGATGTGCCTGCGGCCACGAAGCGCAGCATTCCCGTCGTGAACACGCCCTATGGGCCTACGGAGTCTACCGCAGAGCTTGGGTTCCTCCTCATCCAGGCGACGGCTCGGCGTCTGTCGATGTTCGATCGCGCTGTGCGCAACAACGACTTCGGGGTGCAGCGGCAGTACGAGCTGCTGGGGCGCGAGCTTGATGGCCTGACACTCGGAGTCGTAGGCTACGGGCGCATTGGGCAGCGCGTGGCCCAGATGTGCCACGACGCGTTTCGCATGGAGGTCTATGTGTATGACCCGTGCATCGACCAGGGCTTGATCAGTCTGCACGGGCGTCACCCGGTGGACGATCTGATCGAGCTTGCGGGCAAAGTTGATATTCTCACTGTGCACACGCCACTGTGCGATGCGACGCGGGGGCTGGTGAGCCGCGATGTCATACGGGCGATGAAGCGGGGCGCGATTCTGGTCAACACGTCGCGAGGGCCGACCGTCGATGAGGCTGCGCTGATCGAGGCTCTAGAAGATGGTCATCTCGCTGGGGCTGGCCTTGATGTCTTCAGCCCAGAGCCGCCCAAGCCGGACAACCCGTTACTGAGGATGGGCCAGGTAGTTCTGACGCCTCACATTGGCAGCTTCACAGTGGAGGGGCGGATTCGTATGGGGACGACAGTCGTGGCCGATGTTCTATCGGTGTTCCGAGGGGAGCGC
>JAUVSX010000290.1 GCA_030596915.1 Chloroflexota bacterium
ACCAGCGGGCGCCCATTGAAGTGAGTTGCGTGGAAGGGTCGTGACGTTGTCCCGTGAAGGTGAAGTCTGTTGGTAGGGCGCCGCTGGACCACGGCTGCGGTTCAGTCCGCAGGCGATGTCTAGTCTCCTCACCGAGGGTATCTGCCTTCCCAAGTGGCAATGTCGACGATCACCTGAACGGCAGCGCATGGGGGGCTGAGCCCCGGCAGTCACCGTACAGGTAGTATACCGTGTTATCAGCACGCATGGCAACCCGGCGCCCGGCGTGGAAGTAGTAGCTCGTCGCGACGGTGCTGCCAGCCGGTGGCTCGGGGCCATCGGGAACGCCAAGGCCAAAAGAAAGGCGGACTCCCCGGTGACACCCTCGCTTAAGTGAAGGACCTGCCTTCGGTGACACCGCCACCTGATTTGACGTGCCGTCCCACATTGCCCCGCCACGTTGGTCGACAAGGTTGCGTCTTTGACAGCCGGTCGGTGGCGCGGTATACTCGCGCGTGCCATCATTGGGAGCAAAGGGGACGCTGCACGAGAGCCCCCGTCCTCCAAGATGGGGCCAACCTTAGGGTGAGGCCGGTGCGTGGATTCCGTCGGGCAAGGCACGATGGCCTCTCTCCTCAGGGTATCGTGGTTGCCGGGGGCGATCGGATACTTTCTCCTCGATGGAGATAGGCGCCGACGCCCATTGTGACGACGAGTTGGACTGTTGGGGTGCGATCCCGCGAGCAACGCAGGAATGGGAAATGCAATGAGCAGGGTCTATCTTCACAAGCCTTACCAGCGTGATGAGTACCTGGGACGGGTGAGCCCGGATGATGGCGAGGTCTACCGCCACCGTCCGGGTCCAGATGAGTACGTCGGTCGCGTCGACCTCGAGACCGGCCGCGTCTACCGCCATCGACCTGGCCCTGACGAGTGTATTGGTTGGGTGAGTCGCCGCTCGGGCCGCATCTACCATCGACGGATCGGCCCAGACCGGTATGTAGGCCGGGTCAGCGCCGGCGGCCGCATCTTCGCACACAAGCTCCTTGAACGCGACGATTACCTGGGAAGGATACGCGGCCAAGCTTCATTCGCGGAGGGTGGTGCAGCCTTCTTCCTGCTCCTGGCGCCAGTAGTCGAAACGGTGGGCGACAAGGATGACGGGGTTTAGCGGGTGGCGAGTGCAGAGGATCCGGCAACACAGCGATCGATGAATCAAGAGACACCCGCTGCTCCCGATCACTCTCCGGCGTGGAAGGTCATCGCGTGCGCCACTGTCGGCGAAGAACTCAAGCCCCTGCTGCCTCCTCACGTCGAGTACGAAGTACTTGAGTTTGGGCTTCACCTGTCGCCAGATCGGCTGCGTGATGCTGTGCAGGCGCGCATAGATGCGTCTCCAGGCGCCGATATCATCATCCTCGGCTACGGGCTTTGCTCGAACGGCGTTGCTGGACTCCGTGCCCCACGCGCACGGCTGGTCATTCCTCGGATGGACGATTGCATCGGCATTTTTCTCGGTTCCAGGGCCGAGTATCGGCGGCAGTTCCGGCAGGATCCAGGCACATACTACCTGACCAAGGGCTGGATCGAATGTGGCGACACGCCTCTGACCGAGTATGAGAAGATGGCAGCGAAGTACGGCGAGGAGACGGCGCTGTGGCTGAGCAAGGAGGTGCTGAAGCACTACACGCGCATCGCCTTGATCGATACGGGCCAGTACGACCTCGACCGGTATCGGGAGTACTCACGACGGGTCGCCGAGCTGTACGATCTGCGCTTCGAGGAAATCCCCGGCTCGACATCTTTGCTCGAGAAGCTGGTCGCTGGCGATTGGGATGACGAGTTTGTGGTCGTTGAGCCCGGGCAGGAAGTGACGCCGGAGATGTTCCTGCCATCCTCGTCCTGACTTGCGAGCTTACGCTGGCGTAGTAACATTGACCACGCGCGCCTGCCCCGAATGCACCGCTGGGGCGGCAGTTGCCTGCGGCGGTGAGCACGGGGACGAGACGCGCATACAGATGACAGGGATCGATTGACAGGGACCTTGCGGGGGGGGCGGCCCTGGAACGGGTCTCGCATTCGCAAGGTTCGTGCCTGTCGGGGCTCTCATAGTGAAAGGTGTGGGATGGTTGAAGCAGTTGCTATCGTGACAGTCGATTTTGAGCCGATTGGCCGGCGGGCGAGGGTGGTACCAGGCACGACGGTGCTGGACGCAGCCCGGCAGGCGGGTGTGGGGCTCAGCGCCATATGTGGCGGAGCCGGCACCTGTGGGGCCTGCCGCGTCCGCATCATGGCTGGTGAGGTGACGCCTCCAACTGACAGCGAGGAGGCTGCGCTCGCCGAAGGCCTTCGCCTCGCCTGCCAGACCCGGGTGATGGCGGACGTGCGCGTGGACGTCCCCCCGGCCTCAATGACCGCCCCGCAGCGGGCCCAGGTCGAGGGGCGCGAGCGTGTGGTGGAACTCGACCCCGCGGTGCGGGCTGTGGACGTAGCGTTGAAGCCAGCGAGTCTGGACGATCTGCGGGCCGATTCGACACGTCTGTGCGAGGCGCTCAGGCTGGAGCACGGTGTCGCCGTCGACGGGTTCGATGGACTGGTGTTGCGCCAGTTGCCTGCCACCCTGCGGGAGAACGACTGGCGCCTCCGCAGTGTGGTTCGGAACGGCGAGGTAGTGGCGGTGATGCGTGATGGATCGTCGTCACTGGGATTGGCCGTCGACGTAGGCACTACCAAGCTGGCTGCCTATCTGATTGATCTTGAGAATGGCGAGACGCTGGGCGCCGCCGGCGTGATGAACCCACAGATAGCCTACGGCGAAGACGTGATGGCCCGTATCACCTACGCGATGCAGGGGGAGAGCCAGGCGCAGGAGCTCCATCAGGTGGTCATCGCCGGGCTCGATGAGGTAGCTCAGCAGCTCTGCGTGGGGGCAGGTCGCGAGCCCAGAGAAATCGTGGAAGCGGTAATCGTCGGGAATACCTGTATGCATCACCTGGTTGTGGGGCTCCCGGTGGCCCAGTTGGGGCTTGCACCGTATGTCGCCGTGCTGGGCGAGTCCTACGACATCAAAGCACGAGATCTTGGCCTACACCTGGCTCCTGGAGCATACGTGCACCTGTTGCCCAACATCGCCGGGTTTGTGGGCGCCGACCACGTTTCTATGGTCCTTGCCACCAGGCTGCACGAGACCGACGAGATCACCGTGGGGCTTGACATCGGGACCAACACTGAGATCAGCCTGGCGGCGGGTGGGCGGCTCCTGAGCTGTTCGTGTGCGTCGGGCCCCGCGTTCGAGGGAGCACACATCCACGATGGCATGCGGGCCGCGCCCGGTGCTGTGGAGCGAATCCGTGCGATTGACGGGCGTATCGTCTATCAGACGATCGATGGCGCCCCGCCGGTTGGTATCTGTGGATCTGGCATCCTGGATGGAGTCGCGGAGTTGCGTCGCATCGGGGTAGTTCGGCCCAATGGCGCGATGAATATGGACAGCCATCCGCGAGTCCGCCGTTCGGACGGACGACGGGAGTTCCTACTCGTGCCCGAGGGTGAACGGGACGCGCCGCACGACGTGGTCATCACGCGCAAGGATATCAACGAGATCCAGTTGGCGAAGGCCGCTATCCGTGCCGGGATCGAGGTGTTGCTGAGCGAGGCCGGGTGTCGGGCGGAACAGCTTGACCGGGTGGTGGTGGCGGGCGCTTTCGGAACCTACCTGGATGTGGACAGCGCTGTGGCCGTGGGGATGTTCCCGCCGCTTCCGCACGAGCGGTTCTTGCAGGTCGGGAACGCCGCTGGCATCGGCGCGAAGCTTACGCTGGTATCGCAGCGCTGTCGTACCACTGCGCAAGAGATCGCCCAACGTATGGAGTATGTTGAGTTGACGACCCATCCACGGTTTGTCGAGATCTATGCGGAGTCGCTCATGCTGCCCTGACGCGGAGCAAGACAGACCTCGATCGTCGCGCCTGCCGCGATCGGATCGCGACGACCTCTGAACGCCGCACCTGTTGGTGGCGGCGTTCGTGCGTGGGGCGTGTTTCAGTTGTGGGCGATCCACCACCGCTCCGCACGTAGGGCTGCCTAGATGGCGTGCATCTTCGGGGACTGGGCGACGTAAGGGTCACTGCTTGGCGGAGAATCACGGGGCTGCACTGGGCGCTGGCCCCTCGTATCATCATGCTACCGCGGTGGATCACTTGAACCAATGGGGACTGGCCCCTTTTGCATGCAGGGGTTGACCTGGCCGCCGGATGAGGGTAGAATGTGTCAGTGTCTGCTACACGAAGGAGGGGGTGGCGTGGCCGAACAGCTTGTCCTGCCCGGTGTTGGCGACTTCCTCAACGGTCGGAGTGGCGCGCCTGAGCGCCCGTCCGCTCCGGGCAGGCTGATCGACAGCTCTTCGCTGCCTGCGGCCGTTGGGGCGTTCGAAGTCCATATGCGCGAGCAAGGATTTGCGGAGAACACGAACAAGGCATTTGTCTCTGACCTCGGACTCCTAACCCAGTTCGTCGGCGCCGGCAAGGCTGTCGGTGAGATTTCTACCCCTGACCTCAGACGCTTCACCTACTGGCTCGCACACGAGCGTGGTGTGCCGTGCAGTTCCAAGTCGCTGGCACGGCGTGTGACTGCCCTCAAAGTGTTCTTCGGGTGGCTAGCCGAAGCCGGCGTGATACGCTCCAATCCGGCCGATGCCGTGGTTCACTCGCCAGTTTCCTCGCCCCTGCCCTACGTGCCGTCTGATAGTGAGGTCGAGCGAGTGCTCGCAGTGACCCAGGCTCAGCGTTATTCTGACAAACCCGATGCGCGCCCCCATCTGCTGGTGACCCTGCTCCTGCACACCGGCATCAAGAAGGGGGAGTGTATGAACGTCGTACTCAATCACCTGGACTTCGAGGATCTGGATCATCCGGTGCTGTGGATACGTTACAACAACCCACAGCGACGCCACAAGGAACGCGAGCTGACCCTGCCTGTTGATTGGCCGGCAGTGCTGGCTGAGTACCAGGTTCAGTATCGGC
>JAUVSX010000333.1 GCA_030596915.1 Chloroflexota bacterium
ACATGCGAGTCTCTCCGCGGTCGTACACGATGCGGCGATTGTAGCCAAGCGCCGCGTGCCGCAGGACCCAGCTCACGCCGCCCAGGCGCCGGCTCTCCCAGGCCGTCTCGACTGCCTCAGCGATCCGCGCAGCGGCAAATGCGGCGTACTCGAGCGGATGCATCACACCGGGTTCTGGATCGGGGTAGGCGCCCGGCCGTGTGACCGGCGAGTTGTGAGTGTGCGTTGCGGCGAGGATGACCGCTGCAACATTGAGATCGGGGAGCCTGGTTGCGACGATCCGGCGGACCTCAGCCTGAAGCTCCGAAGGTATGTTGGTGAGATCGCAAGATACGATGACAGCCTGGATGGGCCGCCCGCCAAGGCCGGGCTTCTCGAGAGCCAGCGCCGTCGCGGTTATGGGGTCGCGCACGTACTCCGAGATTCGCTCGTAGAACTGGCCGTGGATCTGAACCCTGCCGAGAGGTGTGATGTCGGCTGCGCCCCAACCGGTGAGGAGCCCTGCGTTCCCTGGTTCCGGCGCGGTCACGAGGGCGACCCCAGCCGGAGAGGCGGGCGCGTCTGCCCGGCGCCGATCATTCGCAGAGCATGACCGGGAGCGGGGTGGGGTGCGGACCAAGCAGCGTGATCGTGCTGGATCATATGGGCTCCGAGAACCGGCGCGCGCGTGCCTGCCAGAGGCAATGGCGAATACCACGGGCAGCCCGCGCCGCTGCAACTGGTACGCGGTGTCCAAGACACCGACACGGGGTGTGGAGCTGTGTGGCTCGCTCAGAACGAGCGGCGGCGGGAGGGATTGGATCCGTTGGTAGTCCCCCCTTCAGGCCCGCTGTCGCCGGCTGTAGGGTGCTGAGCGTCACACCACCTCGATATCGAGCAGGCTGCAAAGCTCCATCAGCTTGCCGCGATGGTCCCCGTAGGCGATGATGTAGTGCTGACCGTAGACTTGCTGCGCGAACTCATCGACCGTGCAATCGGGGACGAACTCAATACTCGGCAGTTGGGGGGCAGGAGGCTCCCAGCCGGCCTCCTCCCAGCTCCGCGGCGCGCGGGCCTCGCCATGAACGATGTGCATCGTGTAGCGGTCGCCTCGACTGGCAAGGCGGCAGATCGTCGCTTCTCCTGTGCGAACCTTGGAGATGTTGAGGATTCCGTCCTTTAGCCCGCCGAAGCCCGGCCAGGGCAGCACGGTCACGGCGCCGTCCACAATCTCCGACGGTACATAGTCCGGCACGCCCATCAGGAGCGCATCCTCGAAGAACTCGTAGAACTCCAGGTAGGCGCCGACCTGCCCCGTGAGATAGCGCACGATCAACTGCGTGACGGATCCCAGGCAATCGTTCTCGGGAATCGAGGCGACGCCACCCTTGTCGGCAAGGAGGAGGAGCGGCAGAGCCGGCGGGAAGTGTAGCAGCTTCTTGACGCCGTCGACGTCGACGAGGGAGACAGCCTCGTATCCTCGCTCCCTGACCTTCTCCATCACGGCCAGGTACATCCGGACGCCGGTCGCGAGCGCGGATTCTGGGACGGGTTCGGCGAAGGACCATTCCGCCCTGATCTCCTCGACGACTGAGGAGATATCGGCCGGTTCCAGTGCGTCCATCTTCTGGACAATCTCGAGCATCTGGAAGACCTCGATGTCCGGGCCGATGACCCGGCGCAAGGACGTGCCATCGGCGAGCGTGGCATACAGGGCCATGTCGCGATAGCCCATATTGCCGATCTTGGCGTGTTTCAACAGCGCCGCGGCGCGGGCCACTTCGCCGAATGCCTTCACCTTGTCTGCGCCGGCGTAGGGCGCATCGACCGTGTCGTAGATGTACTTGAACTTGAAGCCGAGCGCCTCCATTGGGTCGCGCAGCGCCGTCGTGCCTGCCTGGTCTGCCGTCGTGACCAGCCGGTCGTTGCGCACGAAGCCGGTGAGTCCCCACAGCACCATCGGCTTGTGAGAGAAGTAGCTGATCACGTCGATGACGGTGTGCGTCGGGATCCATCCAGCGACGCAGACAACCAGGAAGTCGAAATCCTCGCGTGAGAGATCCGCGATCGCCCGCTTCTCGTCTACGCGCTCGGGGTCGTCACTGACGGGCGCCGTGGTCACTAACTCTATGCCCCGGTCTTGCAGAGCGCGCCTCGCCGCCGAGACCTTCTGCTCGATCAACTCGCGGGGGATGAACACTTCTCCGAAACCGACGAATCCAGCCTTGACGTTGCGCACGCTCATTGGGTTGCCTCCGTTGTGGTCCAGCCGCAGGCGCCAGGCGTGGTTGTGCTGGGGCCCCGGCGCGTCATCGTCAAACTGCGCGTACGATAGTACGAGTCCGGGTATCAGTCAAGCCCGTCACGTCTGGTCGCAGCACGCCTCAAGTGTGATCGCTACTGGGCCTCGAGCACCTCGTCCAGACTGCCAAAGACCTTGTGGAAAGCCGCGATGTAGCTGTCCATAAGCTTGCGCCCGTTGGGCGGCTTGAGCCCTATGACGGAGACGAGCCGTTTGATAGTGTCCAGCGCCACTGGGTAATCTTCGGCCCTGTACTCGACGGCGCCCTCGTAGTGCTGGCAGGTCCACGGACAGCCCCGGCCATATCCGGTCTGCTCCTGGAAGAGCGTCATCGACGGAATGACGAACTCGGCGCGCCCGACGTTGACCCCCTCGGCGCTGAGAGCGGCCCTCACCTTCTGGACGAAGACCTCAACCGGGACGTCTATGCCAGCCCGCTCGGGTGTGAAGAGCATGCTGTAGCGGTAGAAGGAGTGCTTGCGGTCGGGCGGCTCCAGGGGGGTCTGGTAGGTGAGGGATCCATCCAGCTCGGACGTGAGGTGGGCCGCGTTCTCGCGGATAACGTGGAGGGTCTCGTCGAGGCGGCTAAGCTGCGAGCGAGCGAACGCGGCCGACATCTCATTCGTGCGGTACATCCAGCCCATACCGTACGCGTTGTACTCGCGCGACCCATCCTTGACGCGGCGCTCACCGAACTGCTGCAGGCGCGCCGCCTGCTGCCAGATGCGCTCATCGTTCGTGACGAGCATTCCGCCCTCGCCAGCCGACAGGTTCTTGTTGCCGTTCAAACTGAACGCGGCTACGTGCCCAAACGTCCCGACGTGTTGCCCCTTGTACTCGGCGCCGTGGGCCTGGCAGCAGTCCTCAATGACGTACAAGCCGTGGCGCTGCGCGATGTCCAAGATCGCGTCGACGTCCACGGCCAGCCCGTAGAGGTGCACCGGGATGATGGCTTTCGTTCGCGGCGTGATCCGCTCCTCGATGCTCTGGGGATCGATGTTGTACGTGCGGGGGTCGATGTCGGCGAAGACCGGGATCGCGTTGTGATGCAGGATGCACGTTGCCGTGGACGTCCACGAGAAAGGCGTCGTGATGACCTCGTCGCCCGGCCCGATCCCGACCGACGCCACCGCCATGTGAAGGGCAGCAGTGCCGCTGTTGGAGGTGAGGCAGTAGCCGATGCGCAGGCGGTCGGCCCACTCCTGTTCGAATGTCCTGGCCTCGGGTCCCGCCGCGCCCCAAAGGATGCCTCGGTCGAGGACTCGCATGACGGCCTGCTTGTCCTCATCGCGGATTTCAGGCCAAGGCTTGATGAGCCCTTCCGGAACAGCCCTGGGACCCCCAAACAGCGCAAGATCACTGGTTGACATGTGAGAGCTCTCCAATCTGAACTGTGATGGCCAGACGCCGGGCGCTGGAAAGCGTTAGGCCTCGCTCCTCCGTCCCGCTATGGCAGGCAGGGAGAACGGTGTCGCTGGACCGAACAACAGGCGGTCAACAATAGTATCGAGCCAGGAGCGCTCGCGCCCACGAGCCCGCGCAGGAACTCGCCCAACAGGCGCGAGCAGTCGCAACTGGGGAAGGGTGTGAAGGAAGCGATGTAGGGACCGGTCGATGGCATGGAGGATCCAGGTATGCGAAGGCGGCGGCTAGGGCTGCCCTGGGACGGGGCGAATAGTAGCACGTTGTGCAAGCAGAGTCAAACAAGATCTGTCCGTGCATCATCTCGTCGTGTGTGAGCCGTCGCCCGCACACCTGGACGGCAGGCGATGAACTCATCGGTACGGGACGATAAGGTGGCAGAGTTGTGGGAGCATTGCATATGGCGTATATTTGCAGTATGCTGATCTTCGAGAGTGAGTGTACGGCCGTCGCCGCGAGTATGGACTGCGGGCCAGGCAACTACGGGGGCTGGACCCCCCTGCGGATTGCGACAATGCCCATAGCGGGTTCCCGGGAGGAGCAGTGATGCAGGGGGGTAAGAGGGGCGCCACCAGGACGGTCTACGTGTTGATGACGATGGACTGCGAGCCGGCACAGGAGGACGTCACGTCCCACGCCACCGCCATGTCGGCCAGTGGTCCGGTGGACTACCGGGAGAGCGAGCGTTCGATCCGCGGCTTCGTCGAAACCGCGACCGCGTATGGCTACCCGACCACCCTGTTTGTGCATCCGGAAGTGGCGGCCGGCAACAGGGAGCTGCTGCTCGACCTCCAGCAGCGCGGG
>JAUVSX010000230.1 GCA_030596915.1 Chloroflexota bacterium
CCGTACGCCCGAGACCCCGTCTTCGGCTACAGCAGCTCCCGGTTGCCAGAGTGGGTCGAGGGGAAGACCGAGGGGAGGATCCGGGCGTCCGATGTCGTGTCTATCTCCATCGATTCGCTTCGGGGTGGGGGGCCGGATGCGGCTGCAGCTCAGTTACGTCGCGCGCCGACCGGCAGCGTCATCGTCGTCAACGCGGCTGACTACCGGGATCTGGAAGTGTTCGTGGCCGGCATGCTGGCGGTCGAAGACGAGGGCAGGCGCTATCTCTTCCGCACGGCTGCGTCCTTCGTCAAGGTGGCTGCTGGCATTGGGGACCGCGACCTGCTGACTGTTGAGGAAATCGTCGGACGGCGGTCCGGTGGCGGCGGGCTGATCGTCGTCGGCTCACACGTGCCCAAGAGCACGCGTCAACTGGCCTGCGTTCAGGCAGACGCGAGCGTGGCTTCGGTAGAGCTCCCTGTCTTGCGGGTGCTGGATGGTGGCAGCCGCCGCCAGGTGATCAAGCACACTGCGGCGTCACTTGATGGCGCGCTGGCTGCCGGACGCGACGCCGTGATGTACACGAGCCGCGAGGTTGTGGGGGCTGGAGGCGGACGCAGCGACCTCGCGATTGCCGAGTCGGTATCGTCGGCAGTCGCCGAGGTGGTTCGCTCGATTCGGCTCGAACCGCGCTACGTAGTCGGCAAGGGAGGCATTACTGCCAGCAGGATTGCGACAGATGGGATGGACGTTCGGGCCGCCCGAGTGCTCGGCCAGCTCATCCCCGGTGTCCCTGTCTGGCGGCTCGGGCCCGACAGCCGCTGGCCTGGCTTGCCGTACGTCGTGTTCCCTGGCAACGTTGGCGATGAAGAAGCGCTTGCCGGGGTTGTCGGCCGTCTCCGCGGGTAAGCGAGAACTCCACGCCGCGGGGCTACGCGGCATTGAGCAGAGCTGAGCGCCGCAATCGCGGTGTGGCAAGCGCCGAGCGAGGCCCGGTTGTGCCGTTGGCGGCTCGCGTGGTCGCCCCGCCAAGTCGGTTCTCGGATCACGAGCGGATCGAGGCGATAGATGCGCGGGCTGCGAGCGAGGTCAGACTGACCGGCGTGTCGAGGAGAGACACCTTGGGTGACAGGAAGCGCGTTCTTATCTCCGGGGCATCGTCCGGGATCGGGAAGGCCACTGCCGTGCGTTTTGCCAACGAGAGCTGGGATGTGTGTCTCAACGCGAGGCGCGAAAGCGTCCTGCTCGACGTACGATCTAGCTTGCGTCCGGGCCGGCATCTGATATGTGCAGGCGACTATAGCGATCCGGCCACGGCCTGCTCCATCCATGCCGCCATACTCAAGAACTGGGGTGGATTGGATGCGCTCGTCAATTGCGCCGGTGCATACTTCGGCGTCGACCCCATTGAATCCCCGATGGCGGAATGGCGCAAGTCTTTTGACCTGATCGTCAACGGAGCTCTCAACCTTACCCGTGCATCGGTCCCGCTGATGACGGATGGGGGCCGCATCATTCACATCACATCGATCCACGGGGTGAGGGCAGAGGTGGGGTCTAGCAGCTACGCCATGGCGAAGGCAGCCCTGAACCAATACTGTCGGACGCTCGCCCTGGAGCTGGCGCCGCGGGGAATCCTTGTCAATGCGATTGCTCCTGGCTTCGTACGCACGCCGATGAGCGTCGTCGATGGGGTAAACGAACTGGACACCGAGTGGTTCCGGCGCAGCTACGTGGACGGCCACCACCTGCCCCTGAAGCGGGCGGGGCTACCCGAGGAAATCGCTGGCGCTGCCCTCTTCCTCGCCGGGCCAGACGCGACGTACATCACGGGCCAGGTGCTGGCAGTCGACGGTGGACTGACGATCACCTTCTAGCGCGGCGCGTCGGGTGCGGCGGCTCTAGCGTGGTGCCGGGACGTGATGGCAATCGGGGCGCCCGTAGCCAGGGTGGCTGAGGCACGCTGGCGACATCGGGAGGCACCACTCGTAGGCTGGCTCGGGGACCGCCCTGAAGCCCCATCCGGCTGCGCGCTTTGAGGTTCGGTGCGCTCGGAGGTGACCTATCACTCATGCACAGACGTGACCTATGGCCTCCCCTGGCCTTGGAGAGTGTGCAAGACGTGCCGCCCACTGAACCTCGGGACGCTGACGCCCGGTGGGGAGGCGGTAGACGACGTACGACGGATCGCAGGCGCTGGCCAGCGCACACCGAGCTTGGCTCTAGCCGTCGTCTGTCCGCTCCGAGCCATAGACGGCCCTTCTGACCTCCTATTCGATCCGGTGCAGCGGCAACCGGCGCGCCGCAGGTGAATAGGAGGCGATGCGGACCGGCCGCCCGCAAGCGGCAGCCAGGAGGAGTGGGGCGCCGGCCCTGCCCAGGGAACCAATCAGCGATGCCAATGACTCGCAACGAACGTACGCGGCGCGCGCTAATGCGCCGGCCTGTCGATCGCTTGCCCACACAGATCAACTACACGTCCGCGGTGGGGGATAGGCTTTCCCGTCATCTTTGCGTCTCGCTCCCCGAGTTGCCTGAGCAGCTTGGCAACCACCTTGTCCGTGTCGAACTGAGCCATCGACCTCGAGCAAGCGAGGACGGGCGTGTGGTCACCGACTGGTGGGGGGCAGGCTGGGACTCCGAACAGGAGGGCTACTGGTTGGCCGACCCGCCCCTGTCCGGGCATGCATCTCTAGGCGGCTTCGCCTGGCCCGATCCCTACGACGCGTCGCTCCTCGAGGAGGCGGAGGCAACCATACGCGGCGATAACCGTCAGCACTTCATCGTGCCCAACCTGGGTTTCACCCTCTTCGAGCGCGCGTGGTCTTTGCGCGGCTACACCGACCTGCTGATGGATCTGGTCCTTAGGCCCGTCTTCGTGGAGGAGCTCCTGGAGGGAATCACGGAGGTCCAGCTGGCGTTGGCGCGGCGCTTCATTGCGCTAGGGGTGGATGGTGGCTACTTTGGTGACGACTATGGCGCTCAGACGGGCCTGCTCTTTTCGCCGCGGATGTGGCGCAGGCTGTTCAAGCCAAGGCTGGCCCGGCTGTTTGCCGTGTTTCGCGAGCACGCCCTGCCCGTCATTCTCCACTCCGACGGGCAGATCAGCGAGATCATACCAGATCTCGTGGAGATAGGCGTCACGGTGCTCAACCCGGCCCAGCCCGAAGTGCTGGACCACACCTGGCTGAAGCAATCATTCGGCGACACGTTGGCCTTCTATGGCGGGGTGTCGACGCAGAACGTGCTGCCGTACGGATCACCGGGCGAGGTCCAGATGGCCGTCGGGCGATGCGTGCACGACCTGGCCGGCGATGCAACTGGCCTGCTGCTTGCCCCATCTCACCGGCTGATGGCGGATGTTCCTCTTGAGAACGTAGATGCCTTGCTGGCGGCATTCGCCCGACTTGCGGAGCGGGTCTAGGAGCGCTTCGTCTCTCACTCGATGAACTGCTGATCGTACAGGTCGCCGTAAAGGCCGCCCTTGGCGAGCAGCTCTGCGTGCGTTCCCTGCTCGACGATCCGCCCCTCGTCGATCACATAGATGCAGTCGGCATTGCGCACGGTGCTTAGCCGATGCGCGATGATGAGTGCTGTACGCCCGACGAGCAGTCGAGCCAGCGCCTCTTGAATGAGTGCCTCGGTTAAAGTGTCAACGCTCGAGGTCGCTTCGTCCATGATCAGGATGCGGGGATCGACGAGGACCGCCCGCGCGATGCACACGAGCTGGCGCTGTCCGACGGACAGGTTCACGCCGCCTTCGAGCACGCGGGTGTCGTATCCCTCCGGAAGGTTACGGAGAAACGCATCTGCGTTTGCCAGCTTCGCAGCAGCGATCGTCTCCTCGTCGCTAGCACTAGGGTGTCCGAAGCGGATATTGTCACCGATAGGTCCAGCGAACAAGAAGGGGTCTTGAGGGACCAGGCCCATCTGGCTGTGAAGGCTCTCGCGGGTCACGTCGCGCACATCGTGGCCATCGATCAGGACGGCGCCATCTGTGACGTCGTAGAATCGCGCCACCAGATTCCCGATCGAGGTCTTCCCCGCCCCAGTCGGACCGACGAGCGCAATGGTCTCGCCTGGCGCAACGGACAGGGTGACGCCGTGCAGGACCTCGGTGTGCGGCGTGTAGCTGAAGGAAGCATCCCGGAGCTCGATCCTGCCTTTTATCTGCGGGAGCTCTCGCGCGTCAGGCGAATCCTGCACCCTGGGCTCGCGGTCGAGCAGCTCCAGGACTCGCTCGCCTCCCGCCGTCGCCGACTGCAGTGTTGTGAAAACTTGGCTCAGTTCCCGGATTGGCTCGAAGAAGCGGTTGACGTAGGCCATGAAGGCGACAACGACTCCGATCGTGACCAGTCCCTGAGCCGCCATCACGCCGCCGCCCCAAAGGACAACACACGTCGCCAACACCCCGAGCACGTCGACTATGGGGAGGAACGTGAATGACAGCGACATCGCGTTGATGTGGGCATCCCGGTTGGCCCGGTTAATCTCTTCGAAGCGCTCCTGCGTCACCTTCTCCTGCGCGAAGGCCTGAATGACGCGCATTCCGTCAATGTTGCCAGCCATATCACCCACGACAGCGCCGATCTTCTCGCGGGTCTCGCGGTACGCAACCCGCGCCCGCCGGCTGAAGAGCACGGTGGCCAGAACCATGAGGGGTAGGACGCTGAACGTGAGGAGCGCCAGACGCGGCTCCATCGCGACCATTACGACGATGGTTCCGATCAGCAGGATGCTGTCACTGAGTATGCGAACGAGACCTTGCGAGAGCAGGTCGTTGATCACGTCGACGTCGTTGATCGCACGCGAGAGGGTCACACCCACGATATGGTCGTCGTGGTAGGGCACCGAGAGCTCTTGGAGGTGGCGGAATAGGTCGCCGCGCATCGTGGCCAGCACGTTCTGGCCGACCCACGTCAGCAAGTAGGTCTGGGCCGCCGCTGCCAGGTAGACGACGGCAAGCGAGCCGGCCAGCCACGCGCTGGTGACGACGAGACCGCGCGTGTCTCCTGAGGCGATGTTTGTGTCGATCGCGACCTTGATCAGATACGGCGCCAGCAGTCCGGCCCCAGAAGAGGCCAGCATAAGCACCAGCGCTACGGCTATCTGCGGCCAGTGGGGAGCGAGAAACCGCATCAGCCGGAACAGGACGCGTCCGCTGATCTCGCCGCGCTCGTCGGCTGAGCCGTGGCTTCGTAGCATATGGCCAGGGCCGCCGTACCGCGGAGAACCTCCGATGTTGATGCTCATACCGTGCTCAGCTCACCTCGATGGGATGCCTCGTCACAATGCCGCGTCTCCGGCACTGGATGAGCCCTTTCCGGTCACCGGTTCCTGTGGCCGCAGTTGGCGATGGTAGATCTCCGCGTACAGCCCACTTGTCCGCAGGAGTTGCTCGTGTGCCGTGTGCTCCGCCGTGCGCTGCCCGCGGGCGACGATACTGCCGTTCTGCAGGACGAGGATATGGTCTGCCTGGCGGATCGTGCTTAGACGTTGCGCGATCACGAAAGATGTGCGCCCGCGCATCAGTCGTGAGAGCGCCTGCTGGACGAGCAGTTCGGTCGCGGTGTCCACGCTTGAGGTCGCGTCGTCCAAGATCAGTATTCGAGGATCTTTCAGAAGCGCCCTGGCGATGGCGATGCGCTGCTTCTGCCCTCCGGATACCGTCGCGCCCCGCTCGCCGACGCGCGTATCGTACC
>JAUVSX010000377.1 GCA_030596915.1 Chloroflexota bacterium
CACGTTATCGACAATCTCAAGGATGACCTCGCCTGTCCGGTGGGCGAGGTCAAGCGCGAACTTGACCGAATGGGTGAGCTTAACATCCAGACGGATGAGTATCAGGACGGCCTGGCATCGGTGGTCAGCCTGCTGGCAATGATGGACGGGGTTGCGGAGGGGATGGAACGGTTTGGAGAGAGTGTTGACGGTCTTAGGGAGGAGCAGCGCATGCACGGCGAGCACCTGCCGAAGTTGCGCATTTCTGTGCCGGACGAGTCGATCGCCTTCCACGGGCTGTGGATCGAGCTGGCGCAGAAGGTGCGCGACGATAGCCACCTCGCGAAGAACCCTTCCGAGTTCATCAGTGCCGTCCAGCCTGTCATTGAGGAAGATCTGAGCGACGCGCGAATTGAGGCCATGTTCAGGGGTATGGGCGAAGCGCTTGAGCGCGCGACGAGCAAATGGAGAGGATGATGAGTCGAACGACCGCGATTGCGCTACTGGCCATAGCCGCCGTGATGCTGGCACTGTCGCTGGCATTCCTCTGTATGGCGACGGCCGACGCGTTCTGGTTCCCTGTGGCCGGGTTGCTTCTGGCGATCGGGTCAGGCCTGGCCATCTGGGGCGGGATTGGCCTGCGGCGGCTGGGAGCGACGAATCCCAAGCGCATCGCCACACTGATCACAGAGCTGGCTGAGGCGAGCGGGCACGGTGAGGTGACGCTCTCTGAGGTGGTTGCCGAGTTGGGCGTCACCCACGACGCGGCCGTGGCGGCCTTCAACCTACTGGAGCGCCAGTCGCGGTGTCACCGCGAATACCGGGACGAGAAGGAGGTCTACATCTTTCCTGGCCTGCAACCCAGCATGGTCAGACGAAAGTGTCCGTACTGTGGCGCCGAGTTCAGCATCAAGACAGCGGTGCACCGGTGTCCCCACTGCGGCGGCGACCTGCGGCTGCAGCGCGATTAGGCTGTCGACGGTCGGAGCTGCCGGCCAGATTGGGATCACAATTCGGGGCCGGCTTCAATGGTGGGCGGGACGTGCGGTCCGCTTGGCGTTGGTCTTCTTTCCACTCCCTCTGAACTCTTGCTAAGCGGTTGACCGTTCACGAGCCGGGGGGACGGAGTGCGGACCCCTGCTACCGAATCGATGGCGCGAACCAGGAGATCCGGACGATGAGCGAGAATGCTCCTTGGACGCATTCACGGCCGCTCGCCGAGGCGAGGGCGCGCCGCGCACAAGCAATCGCTGACGCCGGTGGTATTGAGAAAGCCCTGGCGTCAGGTGCCCTTCCGAAGGTTGTCGACACGACCTTGTCGGAGGCGATCATTCTGGGGCTTCTGCGGCAGGAAGTGCGCGCGTTTGTCGGCGTGCTTGGCCACGGCTCGACTGAAGTCGGCGAAGTGCTGCGCATATACGAGGACGCGGGTCTCCTCCGGACGTACGGCGTTCGCAGCGAGATTGAGGCTTCCCACGCGGCCGTGGCCCTCCGTTGGGTGACCGGCGAAAAGGCTGCGGTCGTCACGTCCATTGGGCCCGGTGCGTTGCACGCCCTCGCTGCCGCGATAGTGCCGGCCTCGGACGGCATCGGTGTCTGGTATCTGTTTGGCGACGAGACGACCGAGGATGAGGGACCCAACATGCAGCAGATCCCGAAGCACGAGCAGGATCTGTTCCTGCGGGTCTGCTCTTCGATGGGGCGTGCGTATACGCTGCATACCCCCTGGGCCGTGTCGACTGCCCTTCGCCGAGGTCTGAACACCGTTGACCACCCTCATCGGGCCGGGCCGTTCTTTCTTCTCCTGCCGATGAATACGCAGGGCAGCCCATTGCCCGACTTCAACTTGGACGAACTGCCGCGAGGTGCTCCGCCGCGGCTTGGCGCCGCCTCCGATGTCGGAGACGTGTACGGTGGGGCGGCAGAGGTGTTGATGCGCGCACAGCGCGTGGTCGTGAAGGTAGGAGGCGGGGCGCGAGACGCTGGGCCCGAGTTGGCGGATTTCCTCGAACTTGTGGACGCAGTTGCCGTTCTGAGTCCACTCGCATCTGGTGTGATTCCGTATCAGAACCCGCGCAATATGACGCTTGGCGGGTCAAAGGGCTCAATCAGCGGCAACTTCGCTATGGAACACGCGGATGTCCTCGTGGCGGTGGGAACTCGCTTCGTGTGCCAGTCAGACTGCTCGCGCACCGGGTACCCCGAGGTCGAGAACGTGATCAGCATCAATACCGACTTCGACGACGTCACCCACTATGGCAGAACGCTTGCGCTCGTGGGCGACGCAGCTTCGACGCTGGGGAAGCTGAATGGTGTGCTCGAGGGGCGTGCTGCAAAGGTCTCGGCGCCACCCTCTTCCTGGATGGCGGAATGCGCCATTCAGCGTGAGGCCTGGGATGAGTTCAAGGCCGAGCGGTACAATAGGCCGACGTTGTTTGATGAGGCGTGGGGCTGTGAAGTTCTCACCCAGCCAGTGGCGATCAGGGCGGCCGTCGACTGGGCCAAGGCCAACGGCGCGGTCAGCTTCTTCGACGCGGGGGACGTGCAGGCGAATGGCATGCAAATCGTCGAGGACGATCGCCTGGGACGCACGTTCACAGAGGCCGGTGCGAGCTACATGGGGTTTGCAGTGTCGGCGTTGTTGGCCTCTGCCCTCAGTGAGAGGCCATTCTACGGGCTTGCCATCACCGGCGACGGTTCGTTCACAATGAACCCGCAGATACTCATCGACGGCGTCGAGCATGGAGTCCGTGGGTGCGTACTGCTGCTCGACAACCGGAGGATGGCCGCGATCTCTGGGTTGCAGTTGGCGCAATACGGCGCGGAGCGTGCCACGAAGGACTCTGTGGTTGTCGACTACGTGGCATGGGCTCGGAGCATCCAGGGCGTTCAGGCACTTGATGGAGGGCGCAGCCCTGGTTCCGTTGCCGTTGCCCTGGATCAGGCCAAGGCTCACGACGGGCTATCGCTGATCCACGTACCTGTCTATTTCGGGCCGGATGAGTTTGGCGGCCTGGGGGCGTACGGGCGTTGGAACGTCGGCAATTGGTGCGAGGCGACTCAGGCCCTGCGGCATCGGATCGGACTGTGACGTGTGCCCATACCGTTGCTCCCACGGTCGGGCGAACAGATCGGAGGCCGCCCCTATGGCGCGGGTGAGAACCGTCAGAGCTGGGATTGTCGGGCTAGGTCTCGTGGCCACGTCGCACCTCAGAGGCTACGCGAGCCATCCGCGGGCCGAAGTCATCGCCGTTTGCGACCTTGACCTGGCGCGCGCCAAGGAGTTCGCGGCAACGTTCGGCATTAGTCAGGTGTACGGGTCCTACTCGGACATGCTGGCGAGTGCCGACATCAACACCGTCGACATCGCGACGCCGACCTACCTTCACGCGCCGATGACTGTGCAGGCCGCCGAGGCAGGCAAACACGCTCACTGTGAGAAGCCATTCTGCCGCAGCGTGGCCGAAGGGAAGGCCGCGTGTGAGGCCGCGCGCCGCAATGGCGTGAAGCTCGTCGTCGGCGAGACTTACGTTTTCATCGCTTCCCACGTGAAGGCGCGAGAGCTGATCGAGGCGGGCGAGATAGGGCGTCCATTGCAGGTACGCGAGCGCCACGGTGCGTGGCTCGAGCGGGAGGAAGCCAGGGTGTACACGGGCCCTCCGGACCGCAACTGGCGAGTGGATCCTATCAAGTCGGGCGGGGGCGACTACCCATGGATCTACGACCATGCAGTCCATTTCTTCGCCACAGCCGAGTATCTTACGCTGGATGGCAGGATCGCGGAGGTGTATGCGGTAGCATCGCGAACTTCGGGAACCGGGAGGAAGGGCGGGGCGGCACACGAGACCTACACCTCGACCGAAGTCGATATCCCGATCATCGTGTGGAAGTACGAGGACACTGAATGCCAGGGCGTGTGGATGCGCGCAGAACGCCTGAATGGCAGGTTCGACCATATGCGCGGTTTCAGCACTGTTGTCAGCGGCGAGCGGGGAATGATCGAGGTGTTGGGAGAAGGGGGGCACAACCTGCTCTGGGAAGGACGGCAGCAGCATCTGATCCTCCACCGGGAAGGCAAGGACGCCGTCTGCTTTCGCTTCGATGAGGGCGGA
>JAUVSX010000460.1 GCA_030596915.1 Chloroflexota bacterium
TGCGACTCTAGTCCGCAACGGCGCGACTCACGGCCTCGCGGATCCACCATGTCGCATAGGTCGAGAACCTGTTCCCCATCTTGTAGTCGAACTTGTCCACGGCACGCAGTAGCCCTACGTTGCCCTCTGGATCAAGTCCAAGAACGGAACGGAACGCCACGGCCAACGTAGCTCTTGGCCACGCTGATCACGAGGCGCGTGTTCGAGCGTACCAGTTCATCGCGCGCGCAGACCATCCTCGACAGTTGCAGCCTGTAGCTCGCACTCCTCGGTGCTGAGATCGTCCCGTGCCGCCTCCGCCCGCGCGCGTCAGCAGACCTGAGTACCCGACCTCACCAAGGTATAGACCGGTGAGGTCATCCATTGCGAGGGCATCGAGGTAAGCCTCCCGAGCCCACGTGCCCTCGGGTGCTACTCCCCATCCTCGTCGAGTAGCGCTCGGAGCGCGGTGACTTCCCTGTCCAAGCGTCGCTGGCGCGTCCAGATCGACCCAACCAAGATGAATGTCAATGCCCAGAAAACGCCGTAGGCTATCAGAAGATAGATCGGGTCCGGCATCTGTTCCTCCCTATCTGCTGCGATCAAGTTGCGCTCGCAGTCGCATCACGGTGTCGGTGGTGCGTGCGAGGCGTATGCGCTGTCGCAGGATGGTTATGTAGAGTAATGTGAACGCTACCAGCGAGGCAAGGAGCGTATGTCCCATACGTGCAGCAAACGCCATTCCCTCTCCGCTCGTAAGCACGTCAGGGTGGGCAGTGCGCCACCAGCGAATGGCGAACCACGAGAGCGGCACTGTGACGAACGCCACGATGCCATAGACGGACGAGAAGCGGGCCTTCTTCTCCGGATCGTCGACAGCTCCCCGCAACATACCGTAGGCAACATAGACGAGAAGCTGTATGGCGGAGATGGTGAGCCGTGGCTCCCACGTCCAATACGTGCCCCACACGGGCCGCGCCCACAACGAGCCGGTTATCACTGCCATCGTTATGAACGTCAACCCGATCTGTGTCGACGAGACGGCCAGAACGTCCCACCGGCGCTTCCCGCTCACCAGGTAGGCTACTCCCCCCAAGAAAGTGACAAAAAAGGCGAAGAAGCCCACCCAGGCGGAACTGACGTGGAAGTAGAAGATGCGCTGAACATCTCCCATGGTCATCTCACGCGGCGCGTAAAGGAAGACTGCGGCAAGCGCTGCCGCCATGGCCACGCCACTTACCACGATTAGCGCCAGCCCCAGGGTGTCGCGATCCTCCCTCATCATTCCTCCACCAAGTACCCAAAGGTGAGCATAGAAACCGCCACGATCAGAAGATCGTAGACTATCAGCAGGCGTAGCAACGGCCTCACGTCAGACAGCGTGGCTCCCGCCACCAAGCCACTGGTGGCCTGTACGGCCGCGATGAGCGCCGGAACCGCGAGCGGGAGCAGCAATACTGGCAACATGACCTCTCGCGCCCGTGTGTTAACCGCGATCGCTGCCAGTAACGTGCCCACCGCGGCGTAGCCCACCGTGCCCAGTACCATCACCAGCAGCACGCCCGGACGCAGGAGCGGCACATCGAACAAGACCGAGCACAACGGCAACAGCACGATTTCCACAATCCCCATGAAGGCCAAGTTCCCGAGCGCCTTGCCAAAGAAGATGGCACTACGATCCACCGGAGCCAGCAGCAGGCCATCGAAACCGCCGGTCACCTGTTCCCGCGTGAACGACCGGTTCAGCCCCAACGTCCCGGCGAAGACCACGGTCACCCAAAGCACGCCAGGTGCGGCCACCTGCGCCACGGCTCCCCGGAGATTGAGCGCGAAACTGAAGATCAGCATCGCCAGGACCGAGAACACCAGCATCGCGCTGGTCATCTCTCGCGTGCGCAGCTCCGCCGCGACGTCCTTGACGACGATCGCCCAGACCTTGCGCACATATGCCACGGTGGGTGCCCTATGATGCCAACGTACGGTACAGGTCAGGGAAAGCGGCGTGGTCCACCTCCCCGCGCTGCACATCGTGGACGATGCGCCCTCGCACGAGGATGACGACTCGCTGGCCGCTCGCAAGCCCTCGCTCCAAGTCGTGTGTGGTGAGCAGGACGGTGCAGCCATCCCCCGCCAAGTCTGCGAGCAGATCCGTGAGGAACTGCGTAGCATTCGGATCCAGGCCCGTGTAGGGCTCATCCATCAGTAGAAGTTGCGGCCGGTGTATCAAGGCGCGCGCCAGCGACAGGCGTTGTTGCATCCCTCTGGAGAAAGTGCCGACGAGGTCGCCTCGCCGGGACGACAAGCCCACGCGCTCCAACAGATGCGAGGTTCGAGTCGGGCCATCCGCAATGTCATACATCTTGGCGTAGAATCGCAGATTCTGCTCTGCCGTCAGATCCTCGTAGAGCAAGGTCTTGTGAGATAGAAACCCGATCAGGCGCCGTACGTCCTCACCTCTCTTGGCGGGTTCCAGGCCGGCGATCCGCACCGATCCCGATGTGGGACGTGCTATAGTGGCCAGGATGCGCAGGAGCGTCGTCTTCCCCGCGCCGTTGGGGCCCATGAGGGCTACGAACTCGCCTGGATCGATCGCAAGGTCGACGCCCGCCAGGGCGGTATGGGGACCGAAAGACTTGTTCAGACCGCGGACTTGGATCATTCCAGGACCCTCTGCGCCTGCCATTTGAGGGACGTTCGCTGCGCGCGATAGGCCTTCTCGGGCACCCGCCCAGCCTCGAAATCCAAATCGAGGGCAGCCATCTCCTCGACGAGAGAACGAACCTGCGCAGGAGGCGGGCCGGTCGGGCCCGCAGGCCGCCACACCATATAGGCGGCGACGAGGCCAGCCGCGATCACGACGAAACCGATGGCCAGCTCCTGGGACTGGCTCCGGACCGGTGCAAGAGGTGCCGAAGAAGCCTGCGCCGGCTCCAGCGCAGTGGACAGGGAGAAGGCCAGTGGCTCCCCAGCCGCCAACGGCCCTGCTGAGTATGAGAAGGCCGAGCCCTGTTCAGTATCGAGCCTGCCCGACGCTATCACCCCTGCCCCCTCTATCGCAGGACCGAGCTCGACTGACAGCAGCACGATGGACACTACCGGGGCGCCAAACTCGCGCTCAATCCGCATGCCCTCGCGGTAGGGGAGCTCGTAGCTGAACAGCACGTGGACCGTGCCAGTACCCGGCTCAATGGGCGCGGTGTCGGCGAAGCCACCCGCCAACTCGACGAAGCGCTCGCCCAGACCTGGGCCGTCGAAGCCCAGCGCCTGTGCCCCCGCGGGAACAGTGAAGGCCAGCGTGACCAACTGACCGGACTTTGGATCCTCAA
>JAUVSX010000389.1 GCA_030596915.1 Chloroflexota bacterium
AGATTTCTACGACCAGGGTCTCGTGATCCAGGGCAGTTGGCGAGACATGCGCCAGTACTTCCGCGTGAACGATGTGGCGTCGTTCCAGGTGGCTGTCGAGCCAGGCTACGATGTGGATGAGGTCAAGGATCGGATCGAGACCCTGTACGGCACCCGGCGCAGCCTGACCACCTTCTCGAATGAATCCCTGAGGGAGGTGGCCTTGGGAATATCAGAGCAGAGCTTCGCACTATTCGACGTGCTGGCGTGGATTGCAGTTATCGTCGCCTCCTTGGGCGTGGTAAACACGCTCATGATGAACGTGCTCGAGCGCACCCGGGAAATCGGCATGTTGCGCGGCATCGGAATGACCCGCTGGCAGGTGGTCAAGATGATCTTGGCCGAGGCGGGACTGATGGGTGCGCTCGGAGGCGTTCTGGGCATCGTAGTGGGGCTCTTCATGTCCCAGGTCTTCCTGATGGGCGCCAATGCAATGCAAGGGTACGATCTCGAGTACGTCCTGCCAGTCATGGGCCTGGGGACAGCCTTCCTGATTTCGCTCGTCGTGTCTCAGCTCGCGGCAACCTGGCCCGCCGCGAGCGCGGCCCGGCTCCGAATCATTGATGCAATTCAGTTTGAATAGGCCCATCTGCTGAGTGTTGAGGAGGTGGCATGGGACGGTAGAGCAGGGGTGGATTGATCAGCAGCGGTGGCTGATTGTCACCGCGCGGAATCACCGTGGTCAGCAATAGATCGCATATGGAGGAGATAGTCACGTGGCAGAGAAGTTATCGTTCGTCGAGTTTCAGGGGTTTCTATCGAATGCACTCTCAATCTCAACAGAGGAGCTGACGCCAGATGCGTCCTTGCTGAACGATCTGGCCGTCGACTCGCTGAAGCTGGTTGAGTTGATGCTGCGGTTCGAGAACCAACTGGGGGTGAGCATCCCCAGCCAAGATGCGTGGGAAATCAACACAGTGGGCGACGCGTACAGTTACTACGCAGAGCACTTCGAAGCGTAGCCCAAGGGGCGGAGGTCAGGTCGAGGCACTAGAGGGCGGCGGCGTTGTTTCGCCGCCGCGCTGCCTGTCTGGGGGCGTCTCTTTCGTGGGAAGCCAGCGTTGTGCGTGGCCAGGGAGGCCCTACCCATCGGCGCACAGTAATCGGGGCGGTCTGGTTTGGCCGCGGCCTTTCGGTCAGTTTGCGCCGCGTGCTCCAAGCTGAGGACGCGCGCGCGGACCACATCTACGTCGAGGAGGAGGTTCCCCAGGATGATAGAGGTTTCACGCGCGCTGAACCGCGCTCACACACGAACCATAGGGAGGCTAGTCTAGCACAATGAGTCCGATTTCTCTTTCTAGAGACACGACCGTCCACGGGGCAATGGAGACCGTCGTCGCAGCAATGCCTGATCTGGAGGCTATCGTCTATCAGGGCGAGCGCATCAAGTTCGCTGAGCTTGGCCAGCGAATCGACGCGCTTGCAGCCGGGCTGTACAAGCTGGGTGTGAAGAAGGGCGATGTCGTAGTGGTGCTGCTGCCCACCTGCCCTGAGTTCGTCTATGCTCACTTTGCCATTGGCAGAGTAGGCGCTGTGCTCTCGCCGGTGATCCCCTTGTTTCTGCGGCAAGAGCTACAATACATCCTGAACGACTGTGATGCTGCGGCCGTCATCGTGCAGCCGAATGTGTCTGGTAACAAGCTTCTGGAGATCGTGCAGGAGCTACGCCCCGAGCTGCCCCACCTTCGTCACGTCATCGTGCGCGGTGACGAGGCGCCTGAGGGCACCGTGACCCTGAATAGTCTGATGGCGCCGACGAATCCGCAGCCACCGACAGACAGCGCTGGGCCGGACGATCTTTTTGGCTTGCTGTACACATCGGGCACGACGGGCGGGCCCAAAGCCGTCATGCACTCGCATCGCACGATTATGGCCCAGGTCGTCAACGTACTTGAGTATGAGCAGTCCCAGCGCGAGAGGCCGCCCCTGGAGATGATCAAGGGGCTAGTGAGAATGACCGTCAAGTACGGGTCGCGCTACCTGAAGTATGGGTCCAAGCAGAACAGCTATATGCCGCTGATGCCAATCTACACGTCTGGTGGTCACATCGCGATGCGCGCCACCATCCTTTCGGGCAAGAAGATGGTGCTGATCGAGCGGTTCCATCCCGTCCGCGCGCTCGAGCTCATCGAGCAGGAGAAGGTCAACACGGTCACAGCGACCCCAAGCATGTGGCGTATGCTTCTCCAGGTGAAGGACTTCGAGAAGTACGATCTGTCGTCGCTTCTGACCGTTTCTTCAGGGATGGCCTATATGCCGCCGAAGCTTGCGCAAGAGGTGAAAAAACGCTTCAATGCGCCGCTCATCATCGGTTATGGCGCAACGGAGACGGCCGGCGGCGTAACAATGACTACCGTGAGCGACAGCGCCAAGGTGTCAACTGAGTCCATCGGGCGCGTCACGTACGACAACACCAAGGTCAAGGTTGTCGACGACGACCGCAACGAGGTGCCTATTGGGGAGGTCGGCGAGCTGGCGATGAAGCAGCCGGGCACGATGCTGGGCTATTACAAGTCGCCCGAGATGACCGCTGAGGTGCTCGACGACGACGGATGGTACTATTCCGGTGACCTGGGATACGTTGACGAGGACGGCGTCGTCACCATCGTTGGTCGGAAGAAAGATATGATCATCCGGGGTGGACAGAACATCTACCCGGCCGAAGTCGAGAGTTACATCCTGACGCATCCGAAGGTCGCCGAGGTCGCGATCGTCGGCGTCCCCTCGGAGGTCGAAGGCGAGTCCGTATGGGCCTTCGTCGTTCCCAAGGACGGTGAGACGGTGACGGCGAACGACGTGCTCAGACATTGCCGCGGGGAGATCACGGCGTTCCAGGTTCCCAGCGAGGTGCGGATTGTCGATTCGCTGCCACGGACTGCTCTGACGAAGGTTAAGAAGTTCGATCTGCGGGATCGGGCTGTAGCCGAGCTGGAACGTGCCTCAGAGGACGCGTAGAAGACGGGCAGGATGGCCAGGGGGCGCCCCCTGGGCGTTTGGGCTCCCGCCCGCGTGTCGTTTTCCTTCCGAATACCGCTGGCCGCCAGCGCAACCGCGTTTGCGAGGATCGGCGCGTGCGGCACAACGACAGCAGCAGCACCGCAACCTTGTCTCATGCATTCGCGATGCGCGCGCGGCGCGGCATCGTGCAGCGCGGCATCACGCGCCACTAGCTCTGGTGTGTGGGAGCGAGAGCAGCCTCAGGTGGTTCACGTACGCTGTCTTTGCCGCCGAGACGGCGGCGCCGTAGGACGGCCACACGCTCACCCAAGGTCCCCGTTGAGCAGACGGGCATCGCCTGTGCAGGCGGGGTTGTGGGAAGGAGCCTCCAGGCTTGCGCGGATTGCAGGATATGGTATAGTGAAAGCTACGCGTGCGGTTGCGAGATCGACTTCCGTAGCAGTGGTCGGGCGCATCGGTGCACGTTCAGCAGAATGGCCGTTGGCGACGGCAACCAGGAGGGGATAAATGGCCGACAAACTGTCCTTCGTTGAGTTCCAGGGGTTCCTATCGAACGCACTTTCGATTTCCACTGAGGAGCTGACCCCAGATGCTTCGCTCCTGAATGATCTGGCGGTCGATTCCCTCAAGCTAGTTGAGCTCATGTTGCGGTTTGAGAACCAGCTCGGGGTGAGCATACCCAGCCAGGACGCCTGGGAGATTAATACGGTCGGCGACGCGTACACGTACTACGCGGAGCACTTCGAGAGCTAGCGCATCGAACGGCGATCTGGTCCTACGCACGGATCAGGCCGCACTTCCGGAATGGACCCCGGCTCACCGGCGCCGGTCCTGGAGCGTTGTGGGGGCGCCCGGGCGCTAGAGGTGGCGAGGCTGGCTGCGCAGTCGAGGTGCGGTCGCTCGCTATCGGAGTCAGTTGGGTTGTGAGCGGCGGCCGCGGGAGTTCCGTCTCGAAGCAGAGAACTCGCACCACCGGCGATTGCCGAGGGTAGTC
>JAUVSX010000369.1 GCA_030596915.1 Chloroflexota bacterium
CGTCGCTGGTGAGCACCACTTGCCGTACATTGTCTGAACCACGGATTACGCGGATTGCAGGATGACACGGATGAAAGACAGCCTCCTGGCGGTAGGCTCCGTGAAATCTGATAATCCGTGTGCATCCGTGATTCAGACTTTGCTCCAAGCCACCGTCCCGGGGGCGTCGCTGGTGGGCCGCATTGAGCAGCCAGACGCGGTATGGAATCCGCGGCTACAAAGCGCCGGGCGCACCACCGGGGGAGGGGGTGCCCGTGCCGCTCAACCCCCGGTGACGATGATAGCCTGCGCCTCGTCCCCTGCGGCGACGTGCGCCTCCCGCCAGAGAGCGGAATCGGGCGTGAAGAGGGGAGCGCCGAATTGATCCACGCCAAACGCGCCTATCATCTCCTGCGTGGGCAACGAGATCAACCAGTCGATGAAGGTGTTGGCCAGGTCGTGCTTGATGTGATCCCCCTTGTCGGGGTTGATGGCGATGACGCCATAGGGGTTGAACAAAACGGGATCGCCCTCGACCAGAATTTCGAGATCGATGCCCTCGAGCGTCCGGGCGAGATAGGTCGCCCGGTCGCTGAGCGTGTAGGCCTGCTGCTCCTCGGCCATCGTCAAGACGGCGCCCATACCCTGGCCTGCGGAGACGTGCCAATCGCCAGTTGGCTCGACACCGACAGCCTCCCAGATGGCCTTCTCCTTCGTGTGCGTGCCGGAATCGTCGCCCCGCGAGACGAAGGGCGCCTCCATCTGCGCCAGCTTCTCAAAGGCCGCCGCCGCATCGGTCCCCCCGCGAAGTCCGGCGGGGTCACCGGGCGGTCCGACGATGACGAAGTCGTTGTACATCAGGTCCTCGCGGCGCACACCGTGGCCCGCATCCATGAAGGCGTCTTCCCGGGCGCGAGCGTGAACCATGAGGACGTCGGCGTTCCCGTCTTCGCCCAGTTTGAGCGCTTGCCCGGTCCCAACCGCCACCACATCCACACGAACCCCGTACTCCTCCTCGAAGTCGGGCACAATGGCCCTTAGCAGCCCGGAGTTCTCGGTGCTGGTCGTCGTGGCCAGAATCAGCGTGTCAGGTTCCGCAGGTTCAGGCGCCTCCGTTGGCGCAGCCGGCTCTGCAGTGGCTGACAACGCCGTCGGATCGGGCGCAGACGTCGGCTCTTGCGCCGGTGGTCTGCAACCCACCAACAGGCTCACGAGCGCGATACCCACCAGTATGATGTTGAACTTCTTCGTCGTCATTGCGCGTTGTTCTCCTTCGACAGACTGGCCAGCCCTTGCCGAAACAAGACTGGCGATGGACGGACTGCGTCTCTCCTCGTCTCGCCCGCCTGCCGTGCCGGCAACAACGCACGCCGTGGGCTCAGACGACGTCCAATGTGCAGGGCGCCGGAGGGGACGCGTGGCAAGGCTGCACCAAGGTCGAGGATGGGCGCGTGGGTCTGGGCGACTAGCGGCGATTCCCCGAGAAACCGATCGGCGCACGGGCCGCGGGCCCCGGAGAGCCTCTCGCCCCAATACGAAAGAAGGCGCCTCCAAGAGGCGCCAGCAGAAGACAACATCTGGCACATCTCCTTTCCAAACACGGGAGGCGGAGCCGTTTCCAGCTACACCCTGACCGGCCTTAGTGCATAGCCCCCGGGATTCCGGTAGACCTTAGCAGCCAAGGCTCGGAGATGGCGGCCGCGAAGAGGGCCTTCGACGGCCTGAGCCTATTCGATTTGTGTGCGCCCCAGTGTACCACCCACGGGGGGATGTGTCAAACGGCGCGTGGCCCCCCTGGCCGGCTTCTCGTGCGCACACGGGTGCCGATGTCCAGCGTGCACGGCACGAGCATTGCGAGTGTCTGGACCCACGCTGTGCGAATCCCAAACGGCGGGAGCGTCGGCCGCAGCCAGACGATGTGCTCACCTCGTGGGAGAGAGTAGCCAAGTCAAAGACCGGCCCGGTGAGGGGTGCCCGGCCCCTACCGCGCGGGCTCGGCCAGCCGCAGCGCGACGTACGCCGCGCGGTACGACCGGTCGGGGCGCAGCAGGCTGTAGGCCGAGGTCGGGTTCCCCGGACCCCAGATCGTCGCGATGTTGAGATTCCACAGGAACATCGTCCCGACCCACTGGCGCTCCTCACCCATCTGAAACGCGCGCACGATGTAGTCCGCCTGCTGGTCCTCGCTGACCTCGCGACCGTATTCCCAGCCCGTAGCGTCCATATCGCCCATCTTGTCGGTCGAGGGCCAGCCGAACTCGGTGGGCCAGAGCTGACGCTCGCCGTCCCCGTACTCCAGCATAATCGCGCGGTAATCCTCCAGCGTGTCCCGGAAGAAGAAACTGGGGTGGTTGTTGTGGCTCGTGGTGGCGTGGTTCGGATCCTGCCAGCTCGCATCAGGGGGATTGGCGAAGCCGTAGGGATGGACGCCGATCCCATCGACCCACTGCGCGATGCCCGCCTCGTACATTCCGCGCAGGTATGTGCGATCGTCAATCGCGTTCACACCATCGTTGATGCCTGTCACGGCCGGCGCCCCGCTGATGATGAGCGCCCCAGGGTCGCCTGAGCGCACACCCCTGGCCCCCTCGGCGACAAGGGAGACGAAACGGGCGGGACTCAACGTGTCGCCTCGCCACTCGCGCGCCAGGTTGGCCTCGTTCCACAGCTCGTAGGCCGCCACACGCCCCCGGTAGCGGGACGCCAACTGCTCCATGAAACGGGCGAACTCAGCATAGTCGGCCGGCGGTCCTCCCTCGAGCTCCGATGCGCGGGTCCAGTCGGGCGCGTGGGTCACGCCAAGCAATAGCTTGAAGCCATAGCGGTTGCAGGCATCGACCGCGAGATCGAGCGGCACCCAGTCGAAATCACCGGGCCCGTGCTCGATCGTATGCCACTCCACCTGCTGCTTGACCCACCCCACACCCAACCCCTGGGCCCAGCGCAACGTCTCCTCCATATCTCCGGCCAGGAGGTGGACCTGAATCCCGTAGCCAGGTTTGGGCGCCGGTGGCGGCAGCGGCGTCGGACCGGTCGGCGTCGGCCCGGCCGGCGTGGGCTCGGGCGGAGATGGTGACGGTGAGGGCGTGGGCTGCGGCGCCGGAGCCAGTGTGGTCGGGGCGTGAGACGTGGGCGATAGGGTCGGCGTTGGCGCGGCGCGACGAAACAGGCCGAAGCCCGAGGCCAGCGCCACCACCAGGGCGATGATCGCAACCGCGGTGATGATCCTGACGGTTCGAATCCTCATCCAGCGATTCTAGCCTCGGCCTCCCCGCTGTCAACGCGTCCCCCGCCGGGGGTGTGTTCCTGGCTGGGAGCAATCGCGTGCATCTCAGAGACCAGACGGCGCAGGGTCGCTACGTGGCAGAGGACTACCGAGTCGCAGCGTGCATTTTCCCCAGGCCTGAAATGCACCCACGTTCATTTGTCCGCATTGACACTCTGTGGCAACCGTCTACAATGCGGGCTGATCCCACAATAGAGCGGACAATGAGACATGCCGGAGGCTACCCAGAACCGATCCTATGCCAGATTTGCCTGACCTGATCGACGGACTGGTCATCAAGGCCCAGAGCGGCTTCTTCACGGTGCGCACCGACGACGGAGACGTCGTCTGCCAGGTGCGCGGTAGGCTCAAGCAGGTGCGGCGCGATACCGACCTGATGGCCCTGGGCGACCGGGTCCGCATCAGCCTGGTGGAAGATGATACCGGCATGATCGAGGAGATCGCGGATCGCGAGCGCGCCCTGGCCCGGCTCGCGCCGCGCCCGGGAGGACGTGGCTCCCGCCGGTGGGATCGCGACGGCTACCTCGCGGAGCGCCAGCAGATCCTCGTCGCCAACCCGGACCAGGTGCTCTTCGTCATCGCCTGCGCCGAGCCCGCCCCGCGCCTGCGCATGCTCGACCGTCTGCTTGTCGGCTCCGAGTACCAGCGCATCCCCGCGGTCATATGTGCCAACAAGATCGACCTGGTCGGTCTTGAGGAAGCACAGGAGCTGTTCGGCATCTACGAGAGTATCGGCTATCGTGTGCTCTACACGAGCGCCGTCACCGGCGAGGGGTTGGAGGAATTGTGTGACGCACTGATAGGGAGGATCTCAGCGCTGATGGGTCCCTCGGGCACAGGCAAGACCAGCCTGCTGAACGACATCCAGCCCGGCCTGGGCCTGCGCGTGCGGGAG
>JAUVSX010000171.1 GCA_030596915.1 Chloroflexota bacterium
ATGAGACGCTGCGCCAGGGCCTCCTCGTGGGCCCGGATGGCGGCCACGCCGCGGTCCAGCACCCAGTGGACGCCTGCGCTGAGCCCAGCGATCCCAACGGCGTTCGGCGTTCCGCTCTCGCACACGTCGGGCAGGAACTCGGGTTGCTCCTCTGACTCCGAGCGACTGCCCGTGCCGCCCCGCTTCAGCGGCGCGAACAGCCCAACGTCCGCGCGCGCGCCGAAGATTAGGCCGCCAGTGCCCATGGGCCCGTAGAGTGACTTGTGTCCCGTGAACGCGAGCAGGTCGATCAGGTCGGCCTCTAGATCGACCGGGAAGGCGCCCCCGGTCTGGGCGGCATCCACGAGGAGCAGCGCACCGTGTTCACGCGCGATGCGGCCGGCTTCGCGGACAGGGAGGAGTGTGCCGACAACGTTCGACGCGTGATTGAGGACTACCATCGTTGTGTTCGACCGCATCGCCGCAGCCACGTCGCCTGGATCGAGGCGCCCCTGGCTGGAGCACGGCACGATCGTCACCTCGACCCCCTGTCGCTCAAGCGCGCGGAGCGGACGCATCACCGAGTTGTGCTCCATACTGCTGGTGACCACGTGGTCGCCCGGACGGAGGAAGCCGTGCAGCGCCATATTCAGGGCGTCGGTCACGTTGGGTCCAAACGTCACGCGCAGCGGATCTGGGGCGCCGAACAGTTGCGCGACCAACTCGCGTGTCTGATAGATGACGCGCCCGGCCTGGACCGCAAGCCTGTGCCCAGCGCGGCCCGGGTTTGCCCCAACCTCTTCGAGGAAGCGAGCCATTGCCTCGGCCACGCTCCGTGGCTTCGGCCACGTGGTCGCCGCATTGTCGAAGTAGATCATCCTCACCGACTCTTGTGCCAGGTCCGTTCTATACTGGGCGATGCATCGCCCGCCTGGGGGTCCGCCACAGCCGCAGCGTAGCAATGGTCAGCCCGACCTTGATCGCAGCTTTCTTCCTGCGCGAGGCCGGCAGCGATCCTCAGGGATACGAATCCCATTCTCCCACGCCGTAGCCCATTCGACCAGCGCGCCGGCTGGAAAACGAAGGCCGCCGCCAGACTTCCCCGGCGACGGCCTTCTGCGACAGGCATGACCATCCAGAGTCACCCCATTCCCGCCCTGCGGCCGGCTGAACAGAGCGACGCACGCCGGCGGTCGGGTCGCGGATCGAGGTTCTCCGACCTCGTTCCCTGTCTTGTCGCTAAGCGCGACGATTCTCGCCCAGTCAGCTTGGCGAGGGACACATCACGCTTGTCCAATCACAGGATGATCAGATAGTGAATCGTCGACGGGTTCCACTTCGGCTGCGCGCCGATGCGGAACTTGAGCACGCCGTCTTCATACTCGGTTGGGAGTGGAGTGACTGCCTCTCCCTTCTCGCTGATGACCCACACATCCAGGTTGGCCTGTGACGTGCGCAGGCGAACCTCGGCCTCAATGGGCTCGATCAGGATCGGGCCGTGTCCGATCTCCACCTGGGCTCGGTGCTCTTCGTCAAACTCCGCACCGCTGTTTTCACAGCGTCCTACTGCCGTGAGCAGGATCGACTCCGTGTCCTCGATTGGATCATCGGTCAGCGAGCTGAACGCGATCGTGGCGAAGTCGGTGTCGACGTCGAGTTCCAGCCCGTCCAGGGCCAACGTGCCCGCCCCGCCGACGAACCCATAGACGGCCTTGGTGCGCGGCGTGTCGATGATGCCAATGCGCTGGGACCAACTGCGACGCAGCTCACCGGTGTCGGACACAACTTCGCCGGCATCGGGGTCCAGCCCTTCGGCGGGCTGCACGACGCGGCTGGCGTCGCTCGCCTCGCCCGGAAGCAGGATTCCCACACGTTGCTTCTCGGCGAGTTCTAGCGCCGGAATGTCGGCGTGACCCATCCGCCACCACGAACCCCCGTCCTCCGGTATGGCGATGGCGACGCTATCCGTACTGGCGCTCACGTCGGCGCGCCGGAAGAGCAGCGCGGCGTGGAGGAACAGCCCGAACTTCGCCGGGTCGTTGTAGGCGTCGAAGTGGAAGCGGTAGGTGATTCCGTTGATCGTTGAGCCGCCGCCGCCGAGCCGGCCTTCGGGCTCCCACGTGCTGTAGCGGTAGGTATGAATCGTGAAGCCGCTCCATCCCTGGAGCGCGCCCACGGCCGCGTAGGCCAGCGTGCTCTCGGCCCGCCATTCGTCTGGCCACGCGTGGTCCCACTCGGAGACGAAGAAGGGGCGATCGAGCAGCCGGTTTTGCGACAAGACAGCCATATTGTTGTGGACTGCCTCCACCATCGGTTTGGTCTGGGTCGTGCCGACTTCCCAGAGTGGGAAGTTCCAGTAGCAGTGGGAGTCCATGAAGTCGGTCGTGAGCTGACCGGCCGTAACACCCAGGTTCCGGGACCAGTTGGTGCCCGCGATCGGTATCCTGACGCCGATGTCGCGGAGGTATTCGATCATGTCCGTGTTGAAGTCTTGCATCACCTGGATCATGAACGCGGCTGTCTGGTCGTCGGGCTCAGCGAAGTCGACGTCGCCATCCGGCACGGACAGGCCTTTTTCCTCCGCCCAGGCTCGGTACATCGCCTCGAACCGCGAGCGGTACGGCTCCAGCACGACCTTCTGAGTGAACAGGTCGCTCTCGTTCTTGATCTCGACGAGGGCGATGGCGGGATCATCCTTGTAGGCAAGGCCCGTGTAGGGGTTGTTGTGGGTCCAGAGATCGCGGGCGAACTCCTTCTGCAGCTCGATCAAGCGTGGATCGAAATAGGTGTAGGGCTTTGCTGCCTGACCCAGCCCGGCCACGGCATCGACGCCATCCCCGTGACGGAACTGCCGGTAGGTGAGCAAGTCGAGATACGTGTAGATGCCCTCCTGCTTGAGGCAGTAGATGAGGTAGTCGAGGCGGTCGGTGCTCAACGGATCGAAGGTGCGGGTGTTGTCCTTGGGCTTGGCGCGGTTGGCCTGGAAGATGCTGGGCGTGGCCCACTCCGAGTCCATCTGGTGGGTGCGCATCATGTTGAGCCCATACTTCGCCAGGCGGCGGGCAACCATCTCGCTGTACTCGGGCGGCGGGAAGTTGGCGCCACTGTTGAAGCAGGTGCCCCAGAACCGGGCCTCGGTGCCATCCTCGTAGACGAGGCGGTCGCCATCGACAGTCACGAAGCCGTGTTTGCCGGCCGGCTTCTCCTTCTCGAAGACGAACGCGATGTCGATCGGTACGTTGTCATCCCACGATATCGTAAACGGTCTCCAGTTGTCCATCATTGCCTCCTTGGGCATACGGATGTGTTTGCCACCGACGCTGAGCGCGGTGGTCGTCGCCCGTCCTCACTCAGCTACGGGCGCCAAACATACGACTGACTTCCTCCATTAGCGCATCCGCCTCGTCGACGCTGGGGCAGGAGGTGCTAAGGATGACGCTCTGCGGGTCCAGTTCCGATAGCAGGTGCGTCACCTCCCCGGGCCGTACCCCCAACTGCAGTCGCTTTCCGCCCGCCTGGATGCGCTTGAGGAGGTCTAGCCACTCCCTCATCGACGCCGCGCCAGCGCCCGGCACCCATTGGATACCGTCGAGCTCGGGCAGCGCCAGCAGCACGTCCAGATGGCGGATCGCGCCGGGACCATCAAGGTGGTATATGGTGCGGTCGACGAACTCCGTCTGCAGTCTGAGCGCGGGCACGAAGAACTCCTCGAACATGGGCGGAGAGATCATGATCGAGAAGTCGTTCTCGACGGACACGTAAGGCACATCGGACCATATGCCGATCCAGTCAGCGTATCCTTCCTGGAACTGGTGGATGATCTCGAAACTCGTGTCGTAGTAGACGCACCAGGCCTGGATCTCCTCAGCGCAAGCTTGCTTGACCATCTCCGAGTGGTCAAGCAGATCCATCGCCAGGCGCTCCGTGCCCCGCAGAAGAGCGACGATCTCCCCACCTCCCTGGATGTCCGGGATGCCGACCACGTACTTTCCAGCGCCGGCCTCCGATCCTTGGGCCAGAAGTTCCTGGGTCGTGCGCCACCACCAGTTGTCAGGATCGACCTCGATCCTCGGGCGGGTTTTCCAGTCGTCGATCAGGGGCGCCGCCCAGCCGGTGTCGCTGCCCGGGACCACCTCGTACGGGCATCCCAGGTATGCCGCCTCGATAGCCGGCAGGCCAGTTGAGAGAGGAAACGCGAGGGGGAAGGCATCTCCTCCCCAGTACGTGCGCGCGACAGTGCGCTCAAGCCTCGGTATCGCCAGCGCTGGGTCGGTGAACCACTGAAGCAGCTCGTCCGGGTCAGTGGGGGCCACGTCCTGTGGGTCGGGGCCGGATAGGGGCGCCGTGACCTGGACGATGGGGCGGTCCAGCATCTCGCCGGCCCACCACGCCTCATAGCGTTGGCGAACCCTCGGCCAGTCCTCTTTGTACAGTAGGTCCATGCTCCTCCGATCAGCCACGTGGCATCGGCAAGTTGGCCGGCCGACCGCTCTCGTGGGCGACCAGATCCCCGGACGCAGCGACGCGCCGTGGCAAGCTACATTTCCGCCTGGCGTTCGAGCCAGGCGACCTCCGGCGCCCCGATTGCTCGGTTGTGGGCTAGAAGGCGTTGGGTCAGATCTTTCACCACTCTCCCGCAGGTCTCATCGTAGAACAGGTTCTTCACCTGCAGCGCGTCGTTCCGGCGGTCGAAGAGGATGTGGTCGATGTCCTCCTTCACGCACGCCAGCTCGTACCCCGGCGTGATGATGCCCGCGCGATCATACGCCGTTCCATAGATGAAGACCTCGTCCTCCCACGGTATCCGTTCGCCTCGCAACAGCGGCGACGCGTCCCTTCCCTGCGTTGCCTCGCTCGACGTTAGCCCCAGAAGCCCAAGCAACGTCTGCTGGACGTCCACGGACGAGATGAACTGGTCAACGATGGACCCGGGTCGGATCAAGTCCGGGTACCGGACCAGGAACGGCACGTGGTAGGCGGTCTCGTACAGCAGGTTCTTCGCGTACACTCCGTGCTCACCCATATACTCACCGTGGTCCGTAGTGAAGACGACGACTGTGTCGTCCAGTTGACTCGTGTCTTCCAGTGCCACGAGCAATCTGCCCACGTTGTAGTCGATGCAGGCGACTTCGCCAAGGTACTGGGCCTTCGCGCGCCGCAGGTTCTCCTCGCTCCCGACGACGTGGGGCGGATAGTGCCAGTGCCGGACCCACGGCAGGTCGAGCCAGGCGGGGACGTCCTGCTGGTCGAACGTGGCGGGGATAGTCATGTCCTCCGGGCGAAACATCGTGTCGAAGGGCGGGCGCACGCTAAACGGGTCGTGAGGGTCGGGGATACTCACGACCAGAAAGAAGGGCTGCTGGTGGCTCCGCTCCACGAACTCGATGGACTTAGTGGTGAGCCAGTCGGTCATATAGGTCTGGCTATCCCCCATCTGATCGGCGACGATTGCCGCAGTGCCATCGGAATTCTCGACCACCTTCTTGGCGTGGGAGCAGTTGAACATCCACCTGGAGTCATCGAAGCCCATAGCACGGTCCGTCGAGATCCAGCGTGACCGATGGCCCTCGCACCAGTCGCTCTCTCTCGGCACGAGCGCACGGGCGTCGCCGCCGTATCTACTGAGGGCGTCAGCCAGGAATTGGCGGTCACCGTCGAGGTGCCACTTGCCGATGTAGGCGGTCTGATATCCCTCATTGCGAAGCCGGTGCGCCAATGTGGTGACGTCACGCCTCAGCGGCATGTCGTTGAAGGGCGCCCCGTGCTGGTGTGGATACAGCCCTGTCAGGAAGCAGCCGCGGGACGGTGTGCAACACGCCACGTTGGTGAAGTAGTTGGTAAGGTTCGCGCCCTCGGCGGCAATGCGGTCGATGTTGGGAGTCGCGACCTCAGTGCCGCCGCAGGCGCCCACCGTCCACGAGCTCTGTTGATCGGTCATCACGATCAGGACGTTGGGGTGGTCACCCCTCGTCCGAGCAGGTTCTTGCGGATGTGCGGCTGTCACCGGATCACCGCCAGCCCCGAGGGTCCTGCTCGAGGGGCAGCACGTCGCCCGTGTCGAGCATCCAACGCAACAGGCGCTCGCGCATTTCGTCCCGGACACCGGCGTATTCGGGATCATCGACGACGTTCCGAAGCTCGCCGGGATCCGCTTCCAGGTCGTAGAGCTCATCCCGGTCCTCGGGGCAGTAGGCGTACTTGTAGCGCTCAGTCCGCACCATCGCGGCCTTGCGAGCTGTGTGTGGGTTGGACACGTTCACGCTGCGCATCAGCTCGTAGTCGCTCCCCTTGGGGATAGGGACTCGGAACTGAGCCTCGTCGGCATGGTAGCCGCCTTCCGCAAAGACGGCGTCCCGGTGTACGGCGGTCTCCCCAGCGATCGACGGTGCGAGGCTGCGGCCGTAGTGGTAGTGCTTCGGCTCGAGGCCCAGCAGATCCATTAGTGTCGGGTACAGGTCTGTCATCTCGCAGAGGACGTCGTGCGCTCCACTGGGCTCCACACCGGGACCGCTGATGATGAGTGGCACCCGCAGGAGGCTATCCTCGAAGCCAGCCAGGAACTTTTCGATCATTCCGTAGTCGCCGGCGTAATCCGCGTGGTCTGTGAACACGACGATGATCGTGTTGTCGTAGAGGTCGCGCTCTTTCAGCTTGTCGATGAGCAACCCGAGCTGGTGATCCAGCCGGCTCACCATGCCGAAGTAGGTTGCCCTGATCTCGCGGAAGTCCTCCTCGGTCAGTTGGCCACAGTTGACCGGTTGGAGCGCTTGCATGAAAGTGCGCTTGCCAGAGAGCTCGGTTGGGATACGAGGTTTCACGCCCGCCCGGTCG